>MNZP01000150.1 GCA_001873675.1 Syntrophaceae bacterium CG2_30_49_12
CACCTCGAGTTTCGAGAGCGTTTCGTAAGGAATCCCCGCCTGACCGAAATCGATCTCCCCCATGATCTGGCGCAGACAGCTCATGGCCGCCTCCCGGCAGAGGGCCTCTAAATCCGCCCCGACGAAACCGTGGGTGATCTCCGCCAGGTGCTCCATCTGGACGTCTCCGGCCAGAGGCATCCCCCGGCTGTGAATCTCCAGGATCTCCAGACGGCCGCGCCGGTCCGGGATAGGAATGACAATCTCCCGGTCAAACCGGCCCGGACGTCGCAGGGCCGGGTCAAGGGCATTGGGGATGTTGGTGGCGGCAATGACGATGACGTTCTGTCTTTTGTTCAGGCCGTCCATGAGGGCAAGAAGCTGGGCGACGACCCTTTTTTCCACGTCCCCGACAACGTTTTCCCGGCGGGGGGCGATGGCGTCGATCTCGTCAAGGAACAGGATGCTCGGTCCCTTCCGGGTCGCCTCTTCGAAGATTTTCCGCAGGTGGGCCTCGCTTTCACCGTAAAACTTGTGGATGATCTCCGGTCCGCTGATGGAAAAGAAACTGGCCTCCGTCTCGTGGGCAATGGCGCGGGCGATGAGGGTCTTCCCGCATCCCGGAGGGCCGTAGAGGAGCACGCCCTTGGGCGCGTCGATCCCCAAACGTTCAAAAACCTCGGGATAGCGCAGGGGCAGCTCGATCATTTCCCGTATGCGTTGGAGCTGGGATTTGAGGCCGCCGATATCTTCATAGGCGAGGGTCCTTCCGCCCCCTTCTTCACCCTGGGACTTGCCGATGACCAGGATTGTGGCCGGGTTGATGATCACCGGACCCCGGGGCGTCACGGATTCGACCTTGAAGAAGGCGGCACGGCTGCCGAACAAGGCCGCCCGGATTTTTGCCCCCTCCAGGACCGGCAGACCGTCCAAAAGGCTCCCGATGTATTGCAGATCCCGCTCCGCCGGGGTGACGTTGGTCGGCGTCAGAACAATTCGTTCCGCCGGACGGCACTTCATTTTGCTGATCTTCACCGTTTCATCGAGGCCGACGCCGGTGTTCTCACGGGTCAGGCCGTCCAGTTGGACCCGGGACTGGCCGCGGATTTCCTGATAGGCGGGCATGACCTTGCAGATGGCCTTGCGCTTTCCCTCGACTTCCACAGTGTCGCCGATAGCAGCCTGGAGTCGTTCGAGATCTTCCGGTCCCATGCGGGCGAAGGCGCGCCCGACGTCCTTGGTCAGGGCTTCCGAAACTTTCAGCTTGATGGACGGTTTTTCAGTCTCTTTCATGGTTTCTCACCTGTCCCACCCTTCGGCGCCATTGTCTGTTTGTAACTGCTCAGAAGTCAGAATTCAGGAGCCAGAATCCGGAATAGAAGCAGTGTATGTCTCCAGCAACTTACCGACCATTCAAAAGTTTGAAGTGAGCTAAAGTTAAGGGGGAAAAACTTCAAACTTTAGCTCACTTTAGCCACTTTTGGGGTTTCATTTTCATTCTGACTCCTGAATTCTGGCTGCTGGCTCCTGAGTAGTTACTGCGCCTTTAGCTCCTGCCTTGCCGCCTCGATGTCCTGGAAGCGCTGATCAATATTGCGCACCCTTTCCAGGGCACTCTGTTTCTCCTTTCCCCGGCGGAACTTTTCCATCTCGAGGATGCTGAGCTTCATATAGGCCTTGTAAGGAATAGTGCCTTCATCCGCACGGCCGGAGAGCGTCTTGATATCCTGCACACCTTTCATAATCCTTTTCGTCATTGGCGATCCTCTTTAACTTTCTCCTTTGTCGGCTTTGCAGACCCGCAGAACTTGCGGATCACCTCTTCCACCTTCTCCATCATGACCGGCTGGCCGCCCCGGGTGACCTTGGCGGTATCCGTGGCCAGGACATCCCGGCAGATCATCTGAAAAAACACATCATCCCACCGGGCGCGCCGGTTCTGAGACGCAAGGATCCGGCCGATGGCGATCCCTGCCCGGATGGTCGGACGGTTATTATTCACCCCGAAACTTCTCAATTCCCTCACGATATCCACGATCCGCTCGGCGTCTTCCCGGGGGAGTCCTGATTTCTTCATGACGATCATGATTTCCGTATCCCGGTCATAGTGCTCTAAGTGGATGGTAATCAGGCGGTCCATCAGGGCGTCCTGGGTCTTGTGGACCCCTGCGTATTCTTCGGGGTTAGAGGTAAAGATCGCCCGGAACTTGGGATGCACGGCCATGTATCCCTCTCCGGAGCGGCGCAGTTTCGGCAGGTTCAGAATCCCCTCGGAAAGGACACTCAACAGGGCGTTGTTCGCTTCCGGCCGAGACCTGTTGAATTCATCATAAATGAGGATCTCCCCGTTCTGACAGGCCGTGGTCAACCGGTTGTCCACCCAGAGGCTTTTCATTTCTTCCTCCGTCTTCAGTACCGAGTGGATATAATTGTCTATCAGTTTGTTTTTCCGATAACCGGAATCCTTGCCCACCAGATCGGAAGTGCCGAATTCATCATCCCCGTGGACCAGGGTGACGGGCCGTCCCAGCTTAGACGCGACATGAAAGGCCATGGTCGTCTTTCCCGTTCCCGCCACACCGGAAAAATGAACGGGATAACCCGCAATCAGGTAGGCCAGGGCCCGCTCCGTGACCTGCTCCACATAGGGAGATGAAACAAAGCTATCGCTGGGCTCGGGCTTAACGCTGTCTTCCCCGGCCGCTTCGCGCACGATGGACATGCTGACTACTTTTACGGCATCCTTGCTCATGAACTCCATTCTCCTTCCTGACCTTGATCAAACATCCACCCGGTTCCCCGGCATTTCAGACAGGCCATTGCAACATTTTATTTCCTGCCCCGTTTCGCCCTGGTCGCTGCTTTGGCGGGTTTTTCATCCAGCCAAGGCTTCTCTTTCTTTTTCTGAAACGCCATAGAGTCAACGACAGACTCCGGCGCCTTGGCCTGGGGCGTATCCACTTTTTCCTTTTCCGTTATCTCTGGCGTTGCTTGCAGTTGCACCTCTGGCGGTACCACCTGCTTCTTCTCTGTCACTGCTTCTTCCACCGGCTGTGGCGTAGGTTCCACGACTTCCGGCTCCTTTTTCAACTGAACTTCCCGGCGTCTCTTGAGACCCTGCCCATGCCAGGCCAGGCGTGCTCCTGCCAGATCGTCCGCCGTCTCTTTCCGCATACCCGTTACCCGCCTTCTCATCTCTAAGAGAAAGGCCTCCCGGTCATTCCTTCCCGTCCGGGCCATGTCGCCCCTCATCCTGGAAAAATCCCCCAGCAGGGAGCTCACCTCACGGATCATGTCGGCTACGAAGGCCTCCCGCTCCTCACTGGTTTTTTTTGCCATAGCGGTGTGGGCAACGGCAAAACCAGACTGCATGGCTGAAACCGTAGCGGCCAGATCCCTGGCCCCGCGCGTCAGCTCCTGCATCAGCGCACCCCGCTCACTCCGCAGGGCGTCAACCTCCCCGCGTAAACGGGTCATGTCATCGGTCAAATTGCCCATGATGATTCTCCTTTACCTTCTCCCGATACCGGAAAACCCATGAAAGGCGGGCGCATCCAAAAGCCCCCGCCCCACGGGTATCCTTACCTTACGTCTTACGCCGGAGCGGCTGCACTGGCTGTCAGACCAATCGCCTCGGCGTACTTGAGATACGTCTCAACCGAAGCAATCACCACCCTCGCTTCGATGGAAAGCAGCTCAATGCCGACCAGAGATACCTTCACCCAGGCATCAATCACGATACCTTTGTCGAGAATCCGATCTACAACTTCTGCCAAACTCGATGAATCCGTTGATTTCTGTACTTTAGCCATCGCTATTTCCTCCTTTTCGTGTTGTTATTGTTTCATCTGAAAATCCCCCCAGCCCCCCTTTTCTAAAGGGGAGGGGGAGGGGGGATTTTCATTTTACGTTACCGAACCAGGCACGAGAGGCGCCCGCAAGGTCAGAGGCGTTCTCTTTTCTCATCCTGCCGACCTGTTTGTTGATCCTCGCTACATACGAGCCTCGCTCTCTCCTGGTTTTTTTTGCCATTGCGGTGTGGGCGGCGGCGAAATCGGCCCGCATGAGCGAAACCGTAATAGCCAGATCCCTGGCCCCGCGCGCCAGCTCCTGCACCAGTGCACCCCGCGCACCCCGCAGGACGTCAACCTCCCCGCGTAAACGCGTCATGTCATCGGTCAAATTTCCCATGATGATTCTCCTTTACCTTTCTACCTTCTCCCGATATCGGAACACCCCTGAAAGGCGGGCGCATCGAAAAGCCCCCGCCCCACAGGTATCCTTACCTTACGTCTTACGCCGGAGCAGCCGCACTGGCTGTCAAACCAATCGCCTCGGCGTATTTGAGATACGTCTCAACCGAAGCAATCACAACTCTCGCCTCGATGGAAAGCAGCTCAATGCCGACCAGAGATACCTTCGCCCAGGCATCAATCACGATACCTTTGTCGAGAATCCGATCTACAACTTCTGCCAAACTCGATGAATCCGTTGATTTCTGTACCTTAGCCATCGCTATTTCCTCCTTTTCATGTTGTTATGATTTTACTGAAAAACCTTGGCAGGCATGCCTGTATAGAGCAAAAAGCAAGATCTGTGCCGCAGCGAGGAAATGATTATTTCTCGTGAGTTTTCAAGGGATTGGGAGGAGGCGAGGAGGGAAGGAAGAGATTATGGGAGAGAAATCACGGAGCAGATTCTATGGAATCCATTTCATGTTTACATGGGAAAGACTCCATAACATAGAGGGCTATGAAGCATACATCTCCCTGATGGTCTTCAGGATCTCACCGTTATTGAAGGGTTTTGAGATGAAACCGGAAATCAGATCCTTTGCCAGGGCATCCTTGATATCCACATCGTCCCTATAAAAGTATCCGGAAACGATCACGATGCGAACAGAGGGATCAAGCTCCCGAATCTCCTTTGCCACCTCAAATCCTTCCCTATCCGGCAGTTTTGCATCCAGAAAGACCAGCCGGAAGCGATGCCGTTTGACCAGGTCTATGGCCTCCTGGCCGTTGGATGCCTTTTTTGAGAGAAATCCGTTCTTTCTCAGGATATTCTCCAGGGCCCAGCACATATCGGGCTCATCATCAACGATGAGAAAAATGTCGTTTCTGTTGTTCATAATTTATTCTCCAGGTATTCAGCGGCCTCTTTATCGCAGCATTCTGGTCTCCCTGGAATGTCTCAGATCTCTTGAGCTGTGGAAAGGAGCGTTTGGGTAATCGGCAATCTCACCGTAAAGGCGCTTCCTTTTCCCTCGGCACTCTCCACTTCAATGGCGCCTGAATGCTCCTTTACAATAGAATAACAGATGGAAAGCCCCAGTCCCGTTCCCTTCCCGACAGGAGCGGTGGTATAAAAAGGGTCGAATATCTTATCCATATCTTCCTTTGAGATCCCGTGTCCTGTATCGGCCACACTGATTACCACTTCCTGACCCGCCCTTTCCACGGAGACATGCAGTTTTCCTCCGTCCGGCATGGCCTTAATGCCATTGAGGAAGAGGTTGAGGAATGCCTGTTGAAGAAGACTGGCATTCCCGCTGATCCATAGCGGGTCATCAGGCAAATGAGATGAGATCTCGACCTGTTGAATCCTGGCCTGGTTTGCGATAAGGATTAAGGTTTCCTGGATAAGGGAGGATAGAGTGACGTCATTAAATTCAGAGCTTGCGGAGGGGCGTGCAAATCGCAAGAGGTTTTCAATGATGATGGAGGCCCTCTGGATGCCGGCATGAATCTTCTCCGCACACTCCATGCGAAATTCCGGGCTGATATCTTCATCTTTAAGGAACTGGGCGGCAGAAGAACAGATGGCCAGGGGATTCCTGATTTCATGTGCAATCCCGCCTGCCATGACCCCCAATGCGGCATATTTCTGGGACTGCAAAAGCTGCGTCTCTAATTTACGTCGCTCGCTGAGATCCCTGCCCACGGCGACGATTCCCGCTGTCTGGTCGTTTTCATCCTTCATGGGAGAGCAGACCCAGGAGACATGGACACTTTCCCCATCCTTTGTGATCAGATCCCATTCGGCCATCCACGATTTTTCTCCTCCCCTCAGGCCAAGGAAAACACTCTCGATCTCTTTCCGGGGATCGAGAGGAAAGTAGTCAACAAAGCGGTGATCTCTCACTTCCTCGAAGCGATACCCCGAGACCCTTTCAGCAGCGGGGTTCCAGGATAGAATCATCCCTTTTGTGTCCGTGGACAGGATGATATCGCTGGCACTCTCAAAGATACTTGCAAGGTGCAGTTCAACACGCCGGACCTCTTCACTCAGCCTCACCTGTTCCGTCATATCATCCATGAGAAGGATGACATTCTCAACCGTTCCTTTCCGTGAGAAGGGGAGGATTCGATAATAGTAGATCCTGAGGGGAACTCCGGGCGCCCGGTAGGACATGAGCTGACCCTTCGTGGGGGAATTTCTCTCAAAGACCTGACGGATCTGATCGATGATATTCATCTGATTGAGAATGATGTC
Source organism: Syntrophaceae bacterium CG2_30_49_12 (assembly GCA_001873675.1). Classification (GTDB taxonomy): domain Bacteria; phylum Desulfobacterota; class Syntrophia; order Syntrophales; family CG2-30-49-12; genus CG2-30-49-12. The sequence continues at coordinate 6,475 of MNZP01000150.1, forward strand.
AGGAAAGACCTCCTCAAGCCTGTAGCCCAAAGTACTGGAAAGGGAGCGACGGTTCTTCTCTAAAAAATTCCGATTCGCCGTTATGATGCGCGTATCCCTTCCAATCAGTAAGACAGAGGAAGGAATGGCATCTAAGAGCATCTCGTAGAGCTTTTCGTACCGGTCAAAAGACCCTTCTACTTTATTCTCTGCTGATCTCATGATCTTTTCAGATCCTCCACTAATTCTGAGCACGATCAGGTATTGCAAAATTATAAGGCGGCCAGGGACCGCTGAGCAGGGCCTTGGATCTTCCGTTCTCCACCACCTGCTGAAAGGATTCCCTGAACAGGTTGACCGTATTTTCCGGAATGAGGAAATAAAGGGACAAGACGATAGCCCCGTTTTTCGTGGCTGTCTCTGTCCGGCACTTGCGATACAGAGACGAAAAGGCCTGGATATAACGATCCAGAAACATCTGGTGATGCTGGGACGTCTCATCCTTCATCCGGTAATGGGCCTTCCGCAGGGCGAGATAGTTGCGCCCGTTCACCGGCTGTTCCTCCTGCTGCGGGTTCACCCCCTCTTCAGGAAGGAGGATACGGATGCCCATTTCGACGTGACCCTCCAGTTCCTCAAGAAGGGAGTCGTACTGACGCTTCCTCTCTTTTAAGATGCGCTGGATATCCGGAACCCCGTTCAGGAAACACCCGTATCTCATGGGAACAACCGCCTTCAAGCGATGGAGGTCCTCCACAACCCTGCCATAGACGAGCAGCTCGGAGACAGGCGGCGCGCCTTCCACGGACGACATCTCAGACACGGCGGCGCACAGGCCATGACCGGCAACGAAGGACACCTCTTTACCCTTCACACCCGTGATGGGCCCACCGCCGAACACCGCTTCTTTCATGATGCAGTACACGAGATAGGCCATTATTATCCCTCTGTTTCAAGAACCGGGGCAAAATGGTATGGCGGCCAGGGTCCGTAAAGCTCAAGATGGAGCCCCCGGTGTTCATGAATTGCGTTCCACTCATCCGTCATGCGTTGCAGTACCTCCACAGACAGATCGGGAACGAGAAAGGCGCCATGGAAAAACATCTCGTCGTCTCTTCCCGTCACCTCCCGCGACAGGAGACGACGTTCACTGAAAGCCGAGGACACCTCCTTGACGAACCTCATGATGTCGTCCCCTGTCCCCTTAAGCCAGGACGTCACACCCCTGTTCGCTGCCCCTTTGATTTTTTGTTCCAGAAAATAGCGTTTGCCGGGAGAAACTCCGGCAAGTTGATCCTTTTCCGCCGCTAAAAGCGCTGCCATGACCTCCGACCGGGCCTGCTGCATGTTTACATAGGCCCTGATGCTCCATTCCTTTTTTCCAGCCGTATCAAGAAAAAACTTCGACAAGGCATCCCGATGCCGCCGCAGCGCCGCCGCCAGGGCCTCTAAGGAAGAAAAGACCGTTCCGAAGCGAACGGGCAGCACGGGGGAGTCGCGCATGATCGCCATGATGACTTCTTCGTGACGCAGCGCCCGGGGTCCAATCCACGCCAGATCTTCCATCTTCTCCCGGGCCTCCGGGCCGGAAAAATCCTCTATGGAAACCTCGGAAAGGATGGCGGCGGCGTTCCCGATGGTCTCAGCAAAAAGAGGATGCGATCCGTCAATCCCCGTTCCTTTGAGTTCCGGAAGGGGATTTTCCGGCGTCAGACAGAAAAGATAGATTCCCAGTCTCATCCCATCCCCCCGTGCACCTCCTCCAGGGCGTCCTCTATGTCCTGACGCTGGATAAGGATTTCCGGTTCCCCGCCCCCTACCTTCTCCATGATCTTCACGGCGCGGCGAACCGCCGTCATGGCCGCTTTGCGCGCGACCGCGGCGATGTCCGCACCACTGAAACCCTCTGTCCGTTCCGCCAGTTCCGCATTGTGAATATCCTCAGCCAAGGGTTTTTGACGGAGATGCACGGCAAATATCTCCTCCCGGTCTTTTTGGCCGGGCATCATCATCTCCACGATGTCGTCGAAGCGTCCCGGCCTGAGAACAGCGGCATCCAGGATATCCAGGCGGTTGGTAGCCCCAAGGACGAGAACCCCTCTGAGTTCATCAATACCGTCGAACTCCGCCAGAAACTGACTCAGGATACGTTCGGAGACATGGGAATCCGCGGCTCCGGCACTCCTGGTCGGAACAAGGGCATCGATCTCGTCGAAAAAGATGATGCAGGGCGCCGCCTGTCTCGCCTTCTGGAAGATTTCCCTGATCCCCTTCTCCGATTCTCCCACCCATTTCGACATCAGGGCCGGCCCCTTGACGGAGATGAAATTCACCTGGCTTTCCGTGGCAATCGCCTTGGCCATCATCGTCTTGCCGCACCCCGGGGGGCCAACCAGCAGAATCCCCTTGGGTGGCGTCACTCCCCCCTTTTCGAAGAGGTGGGGATACTTCAGGGGCCATTCCACGGCCTCGATCAGGCGCTCCTTCAGGGAAGACATCCCTCCCACGTCATCCCAGTGGATATTCGGAGATTCGACAAACACCTCCCGGATGGCGGACGGCTCGATCTCCCGCAGGGCGGACAGAAAGTCCTCCATGCGCACCTCGAGTTTCGAGAGCGTTTCGTAGGGGATCCCGGTCTGACCGAAATCAATCTCCCCCATGATCTGGCGCAGACAGCTCATGGCCGCCTCCCGGCAGAGGGCCTCGAGATCCGCCCCGACGAAACCGTGGGTGATTTCCGCCAGGTGCTCCATCTGGACGTCTCCGGCCAGGGGCATCCCCCGACTGTGGATCTCCAGGATCTCCAGACGGCCGCGCCGGTCCGGGATAGGAATGACGATCTCCCGGTCAAACCTTCCCGGACGCCGCAGGGCCGGATCAATGGCGTTGGGGATGTTGGTCGCGGCGATAACGATGACATTCTGACGTTTGTTGAGGCCGTCCATGAGGGCAAGGAGCTGGGCGACAACCCTTTTTTCCACGTCCCCGACGACGTTTTCCCGTTTGGGGGCAATGGCGTCAATTTCGTCGAGGAAGAGGATGCTGGGGCCTTTCCGTCCTGCCTCTTCAAAGATTTTTCTCAAATGGGCCTCGCTTTCCCCGTAAAACTTGTGAATGACCTCTGGACCGCTTACGGAGAAAAAGTTGGCTTCCGTCTCCTGGGCTATAGCTCTGGCAATCAGCGTCTTGCCACATCCGGGGGGACCATAAAGTAAGACCCCTTTGGGGGCATCAATCCCCAGGCGTTCAAAAACCTCCGGATAGCGCAGGGGGAGTTCAATCATCTCTCTTATGCGCTGTAGTTGGGGCTTGACCCCTCCAATGTCTTCATAAGAGAGTTCTCTGGCAGGACCCTCCCCCTGACTTTTGGCAATAACCAGTTGGGTGGTGGGATGGATAACCACCGCACCTTTGGGGCTGGCGCTCTGTACCTTGAAATTAGCGGAGCGACTACCAAAGAGGTTGGCCCGTATATGATCTCCGGAAAAGACCGGCAGGCCGTCCAGCAGGCTTCCAATGTACTTCAGGTCACGATCAGCAGGAACAATATTGGTTGGGGTAAGGACTACCTGTTCAGCCGGTTGGAAGGTTCCCCTGGCTATGGAGACATATTCATCCAGTCCTGCCCCGGCATTCTCCCGGGTAAGTCCGTCAAGCTGCACCCGTGACTGGCCGCGCAGTTCCTTGTAAGCAGGCATGGCCTTGCAGACGGTTTTACGTTTACCGATAACCTCTACGATGTCCCCAATGGCCACCTGCAACCTTTCCAGATCCTCGGGCCCCATCCGGGCAAAAGCCCTCCCAACGTCTTTACTGAGGGCCTCGGTCACCTTAAGTTTAAGGGTCAGTTCCTCACTTTTGCTCATCCTACCTCCTCATGCTACTTTCCTTTAGTTGAGGCATTTCACTTCCAAGATCCCATTGTTACAGGAAACTTTCATCTTTTGTCGGTCATAAGATCGGGGTAAAAGAATCTCCTTGTAGTATTTCTTGTCCCCCCGTTCTGCGTGAAGGGTCAGCACATCATCTTTGATTTCAAGCCGTACGTCTTCCACCGAACCGATGCCCGGGATTTCAAAGACCAATAAAGTATAGCCCTCCTCTTCAAAGACATCTACCAGGGGTTCGCTCACTTCTTCCACAACCGAATGACCCGTGCTTTTGTCCCGGCGAATGTTTCCAAACGGCTCCACCTTGATTCCCTCTCCCCCCAGTCCCGTTTTAATGGAAAAGCCATAGACGCCTTTAATTGTTTTGTCCCTGCCCTTCCACTGAACTTCACCTGTCCGGGAAAGATGCTCCCCCTTTTCAGCCAGATCCCCGAGTTTCTCTACCAGATCGGTAAGGCCTTTCAATATCCCCCCAAAACTGCCCCGGGGTTGCTGTTCGATGTCCTCTTCTTTTTTCTTAGTCATAATCGCCTCCCTTAACAAAGACTTTAAGCTGTTTGACCTTGGTGTGAATGGTCTTGTAGTCTATTTTAAGCAACCTTGCTGCCTTGGCCTTGTTCCCCCCCGTATATTTTAAGGCCTCTAAGAGGACTTCCTTTTCCACGACGATCTTGCTTTGACGTACAATTTCTTTCAGGGAGAGTTCCTTCCAGGGCAATCCCTGTATCTTCGGGGTAAAGGCAAGCCCAGGTACGGCGGCCCGTTTTATATCCAGATGTTTTTGGCCAATCATCTCGTCAGCGAGGAGTACCCCCCTCCGGATGGTAGACTGGAACTGGCGGACATTTCCGGGCCAGTTGTAATTGAGAAGGGTTTCCAGGGCCTCCTCTGAAAATCCTTTTACATCCTTATTTAGTTCTGCATTGGTTATATCCAGAAACCTCTTGGCCAAATAGGGGATGTCCTCTTTCCGTTCCCGGAGCGGAGGGATGCTGATGGTGAACTCACTTAAGCGGAAAAAAAGGTCCTGGCGGAAGGCGCCTCTCTCAATTTCATGCTCCAGATCCTGATTGCTCGCCACCAGGAGTCGGACGTTCACTTTTACGGGAGCGTTGCCCCCCACCCTATAAAACACCTTTTCCTGTAAGATCCTGAGGAGTTTGGCCTGGGATCCCAGGGGCATATTGGAAATTTCATCCAGGAATAAGGTTCCTTCATGCGCCGTTTCATACCTTCCCTGTCGCCGGGCCTCGGCTCCGGTAAATGCCCCCTTTTCGTATCCGAACAGTTCACTCTCAAAAATGGTTTCAGGGATAGCCCCGCAATCCACAGGGACAAAAGGTCCCTTAGCTCGACAGCTGGCCTGGTGAATAGCCTTGGCTACCAGTTCTTTCCCGGACCCTGTTTCTCCCAAGATGACCACATTAAAATCTGATCCGGCTACCCGGTTAACATTAAGGACGAGCTTCAAGATAGCATCACTGGGCCCCATCAGGATCCTGAGAGGGGTATCCTTTCGGCGATCAGCAGAAAGATTACGAATTCTTTTTCTACGGCCGCTTTCCTTCAAGGCCCGATGCACCAACTCGACCACCTCATGGTTGTCGAATGGCTTGGGCAGATAGTGATAGGCTCCCGCTTTCATAGCCTCTATCGCTCCTAAGATACCGGCATAAGCAGTAATCAAAATAACCGGGATGTCCGGGTCTAATTCCCTGGCCATTCTTAGGACCTCCATGCCGTCAAGACCGGGCATTCTTACATCCAAAAGCATCACATCAGGAGTCTCAGTATGGATCAGCTTGATGGCTGTCTCCCCATCATAAGCCACTAAGGTACCAAGGCCCTCCTTTTTGAGGAGTTGAGAAAGGATTCTACAGATATCTTCCTCATCATCTACAATCAGGACCCGTGTCCGGAGTTCTGTCATCTTCTTGTCCTCCCCGATTACTAAGATGGATGGGATAAATTACCTCAATATCCTTAGCCGGTAAGTTTCCTAAAGAATGAAGAATCCCCAGGAAAAGGATGCCTGTTTCCCCAGCCTTAAGGGTGGTATTGATGCGATGAGAGATAAATTGATCGCGCCTTTTGAGGAGTTCGTCACTTAATGCCCTCTGGCGGACCCCCATCCTGGAAGGTCCCAATTTTTCCCCCGCATCCAATATCTGTTTATTTAATTCATATTCTTCGACCAAAAGTTCTGCTGATTCCGTCCCCATGATCTGGGCGCCTTTTTCCATCAGGCGAAGGAGGAGATGATGGTTCCGGCTTCCAGCCCTGGCCAGATCCCTGACGATCTCAACCTCCCGGCCGCAAACCGGCAGTCCATCCTGGTAAATGAGGACCTTTTTATAGGTGAGATCAATGCCTTCGACGGTTCTCTCAATTTCTGACCAGAGGTTATTAATAATACTTATTTTCCGCCTCCATCCTTGGGGACCCATCCGCTGGAGGCCCTTCTGGCGAACCTTTTCCCTTAAAGCGCCCATATCTGCCGGGGTATGGACGATAGGTATGTAGATCAAGGTCCTTTCCAAATGAATAGGTCGGGTTTCTCTGGTCATTCTGTATTTGCCGAGTTTATCTGATATATGGAAATGATTCTACAGCATAATTTCCATACATATAGGGGAAAAATTTCGTCACTTTTTATCCCCATCCTCTGTTTTTTTAAAAGGATTAAAAGTGATTCAGTACAGGTATTCAGATGGAACCGGGTGAGAGTTTATTATCCCTCATCCTAATAAAGCAAAAATTATGCCGGATTTATCTTTGCGGCTGGGTAACCGGTAACCTCACGGAAAATTTGGTCCCTCCTCCCTTCCCATGTTGAACATAAATATTACCGTTATGATGATGGACATTCTTCAGGGAGATACTTAACCCCAAGCCTATGCCTTCTTTTTTGGTGGTAAAAAAGGGAGCAAAAATCTTATCCCGTTGGTTTTTGGCGATGCCAGGCCCGTTATCAATGATATTAATCTCCACCAGGTTTTTTGAGGGGATTGGGCGTGACTGCACCATGATCTTTCCTTTTGGGGTAACGGCTTGAATGGCATTGAGGAAGAGATTCAGGAAGACTTCCTCAAGCCTCTCCTCATCGCCCATGATAGGGGGGATTTCCGGGTCTAACTGCATCGCCAAGGCTACGCTTTTCTTGGGAGAAGTTAGTTCGGCTATTTTCCATGCCTGGGTTATAAGCTTATTAATATCTATGGAACTTAATAGTAAGGGGGTGGTAGGGGTGGTAGAATTTAACAGGTTATTTAGTATCTTATCAATCTTCTGAACCCTTTGCAGGATTATGGAAAGATTTTCCCTGATGGGTGTGGGAAGATCTTCCCAGTCCAGGCAAAACTGGGAAGATGATTTAATAACCGCGATGGCGTTTTTTAATTCATGGGCCAACTGACCCATCACTAGGTCCATCAACTCCATCTCCGCCCGTTTTTGTCAGGTGGTATCCAACATGACCCCCTGAAAGAATTTGGGTCTGTTTTTAAATCACTTAACCGTAAGTCAGACTTTTTATTAATACCGGTAGTAATCGGCCTTAAAGGGACCTTCGATTTGGACACCAAGATAATCGGCCTGTTTGGGAGTTAACTTCGAAAGCTTGACCCCCAGACGGTCAAGATGGAGTCTTGCCACCTCCTCATCAAGTTTCTTCGGGAGGGTATAGACACCAACCTTATATCTGTTGGTTGCCAGTTCAATCTGGGCAAGACACTGATTGGCAAAGCTGCAACTCATGACAAAACTGGGGTGGCCGGTGGCGCATCCGAGGTTGACCAATCGCCCTTCCGCCAGGACGATCAGGGAACGTCCCGATTTCATAACCCACCTGTCAACCTGGGGCTTGATATTCTCTTTTTTGCAGTTCTCTTCGAGATAAGACATGGTGATCTCGCTGTCGAAATGACCGATGTTACAGACAATGGCCTCATTCTTCATTTTTTCCATGTGTTCACCTGTGATGACATCACAGCAGCCCGTTGCCGTAACGAATATATCCCCCTTTTCTGCAATATCCTCCAGTGTGGTGACTTGATACCCCTCCATCGCAGCCTGAAGGGCACAGATGGGATCAACCTCAACGATAATAACGCGGGCCCCAAGACCACGCATGGACTGGGCACAGCCCTTGCCGACATCGCCATAGCCGCAGATCACGACGATCTTACCCGCCACCATGATATCTGTCGCCCGCTTGATGCCGTCGGCAAGTGATTCCCGGCAGCCGTAGAGATTGTCGAATTTAGATTTGGTTACCGAGTCATTGACGTTCATGGCAGGGAAGAGCAATTCCCCGACCTGGGCCATTTGATACAGCCTGTGGACACCTGTCGTCGTCTCTTCGGAAACACCCCGGATATTTGCCGCCGCTCGATGCCAGCGCTCTCGATCACGTTTTAAGCTATAGCTGAGACGTTCCATGACGATTTGCATCTCTCTGTTCTCTTGCGTTTTCTCAATCAACGCCGGGGCTTTTTCGACCTTGACGCCCTGATGAACAAAAAGGGTCGCATCACCGCCGTCATCAACGATCAGATCCGGCCCGGAACCATCCGGCCAGGTCAGCGCCTGTTCCGTACACCACCAGTATTCCTCGAGAGATTCCCCCTTCCAGGCGAAGACGGCCGCTGACCCCGTCTTGGCAATGGCCGCCGCCGCATGATCCTGTGTAGAAAAAATATTGCATGAGGCCCATCTAAGGTCAGCGCCAAGCTCTCTGAGTGTTTCGATGATCATTGCCGTTTGAATCGTCATGTGGAGGCTGCCCATAATCTTTAAACCCTTTAAAGGTTTTTGAGAACCATACTTTTCCCGCACCGCCATCAGGCCGGGCATCTCATTTTCGGCAAGCTCCAGTTCCTTACGCCCCCAGTCGGCAAGAGAGATATCGGCAATCCTGTATTTTAAGTCCCTGTCAATCTCTTCGAATTTCATACGTCCCTCATCCCTGATTTTAGATTTCTCCATCCTTACAAACGGCAGCAGCCTGCCCCAGTTCTTCAATCTTGTCCGTTTTTTCCCAGGGATAGTCATCGAGAAATAGTGTCCGGGGCAGTTTTCTATAGATGTCTCCCCGGAGGAGATCAAACTGTTCGATCATGCCCCGCGGGGATAAATCGAAGAATTCCTTGATCAATACCGCCAGTTTTTCGTCGGACACAACACCTGTGCCAAAAAAATTTACGTAAACAGAGATGGGCCTGGCGATGCCTATGGCATAAGCCAGTTGAAGGGAACACCTTGTAGCCAGGCCGGCGGCGACGATATTCTTAGCAACGTACCGCGCCCCAAAGGCCGCGGAACAGTCAACCTTTTCCGGTGATTTGTTGATAATTGCACCCCCACCTACCTGGGCGCCCGGGCACCCCCCATAGAGCTGAACCACTATTTTGCGACCGGTTAGTCCCGAATCAGCGGCGCTGCATGAATTGATGGCCTGCCACTCTCCCGTAGGGTTGAACAGAAATTCTGTTTTTTTATCCACCCAATCCTTAAGGCAATCCATGGCCATTTGCCTGGCCTGTGGTTCTATACTGGTCCTGAAACTCGGGGGAACATGGCGATAATCAATGGCGTTAGACATGAGAATGGTGGCCACCCGTAAGGGCGCCCAATTATCATCATACTCTACTGTCACCTGCCCCTTGCCGTCCGGGGCGAATACAGGATTCCCGCAGTTCTCAAACGTTCTCATCAGCCGGCTTGCCAACACAAAGGGAAGGGGCAGCAATTCCGGTGTCTCACTGCAGGCAAATCCATATATAATACCCTGGTCACCGGCGCCAATTTCCTTATATTTACCCAGATTGGCCCGGGTACCTATATTGATGTCCGGGGACTGGGGAACAATTGTATTGAGAACTCCCATGGAGTTTCCGTTAAGACCGAGGGCATAATCCCGATAACCTATAGACAGAACCGTCTCACGAATACACTTCTCGACATCCACATAGATCCTCGTATCAACCTCTCCGCCAATGATACAGAGGCCCTTTCCTAAAAAAACCTCAATGCCGCAATGGGGCATGGTATCAACGGTCATGCCAATTTTATGCTCCTCATCCAGAATGGCGGCAATTATATTCGCCGCTATCGAATCAGCTACAATGTCAGGATGTCCTATCTTGACGCTCTCCGATGTAATTTGCATTTTCCCCTCCTTACTTGACAGGTTTAATTTTTTCCTTCCCCTCACTCCTGCCCACTTTCTACACCTTTAAACGGTTAGGCGGGGTAACAATGCCGCCGGAAATAATAAGTGTAAAAGCCTCTTCCACCAGCATGTCCGTATAAATCAACTCGTCTTCCGGCACCATCAAAAAAAAAACCTGTTGTCGGGTTGGGCGCCGTGGGCACAAAGAGGCTGATATAGTTGCCGTCCTTTCCTACCCTGGTCCGAATCTCCTCATTGGGCCTGCCCGTTACAAAACCGACAGAATACATCCCCTTGCGGGGGAATTCAACCAGAACGACCTTTTTGAAAGTCTGCCCTGTGCCTTTGAACATTCCATCGGCAATCCTCTTGATAGCCTGGTAGATACTCCTTACGATAGGGATTTTATCCACAAGGCGCTCCCCCCAGACGACAAATTTGTTACCGAAATAACTCTGTGTTAAAAGACCACAGATAAAAATTAGAATCACCGTCACAATGATGCCAAGCCCTGGTATGTGAAACGGCAGAAGTGTATCGGGCTGGTATCTTTTGGGGATAATCGTAAGGAGATCATCCATCAGGTCTATAATGAAGATAAGAATATAAAGCGTCAATCCTATAGGGGTGATGACGGCGAGACCTGTTAAGAAAATGCTTTTCAGTTTTCCCTTCAATATCCCCCCCATTTTTGCCTGAACTTTTCTTTGACCTCAGGGTTGAGCAGGCCCACCGGCCATTCCCCCTTAAAAACCCGCACTACCTCTCTTGCCGGACGGTGAGTGAGCTCCGTAAAAGCAGGTATGGAAAAATGGCCGGAGTGGGCGGTGACGATAAAGTTATCGAGCGTAAGTAGCGGATCATCTATTTTAATAGGTTCCGGTTCCGTAACATCTACTGCCGCTCCCATAATTATGCCCTCTTTGAGGGCTATATATAGCGCCTGTCCATCAATGATACCACCACGTGCCGTATTTACAAGGTGAGCGTTGGTCTTCATCTTTTTTAATTCTTCCAGTCCAAGCAGATGATCTGTTTCTGTAGTAAGGGCGCTATGAACCGAGACAACATCTGACTCCCTGAGCAACCGATCGAGATCCACTCGCTCTACTCCGAGCTCTATAAAGGTCTCTTCGGGGATATAAGGGTCATAAGCGACGACTCTCATACCAAAACCTTTCGCCTTGGGAACCAGTGTTCGGGGGATACGACCGAACCCAACAAGGCCCAGGGTTTGTCCCCTTAATCGAGACATCTTGGGCCATATTTTCTTTTGTATATCGGGGTCAGGCTCGCTTTTCCAACCGCCTTTCTTCACTGTTTCGTTCAAGGCGATGATCCTCCTGGTACAGGCGAGAATAAGGGCCATAGCATGGTCTGACACCTCTTCGAGGCAGTAATCGGGCATATTAGCTGCCAGGATGCCATGTTCGGTCGCGGCGGCTACATCCAGGCGGTCATAGCCAATTCCCATGCTCTGAATAAACCTGCATCTGGTCAACGCTTCTATCACCTTTCTTGAAAAGGGCTGGAAAGTAGCCACTCCTATTATCGCATCGGCATCGTGGGCCGAATCTATGACCTCTTCCTCAGAGAGACATAACTTCTTCACAACTTTAACATCCAATCCTTCCTCTCTCATCATCTTCTCATAATCAGGCGCCGAGGGAATGTCAAAAACCTGTGCGACCTTAAAAGCCATCTTTCTTTACCTCCTTTTACTTTTACCAGGATTTCAATTATTGAACGGATTTTATTACGCTATCATCTTGGACGATCAAGATCAATAATGTTTTTAAATTTTCTTGCCTCTTCAGACATTAGACTATAGACTTTCTAAGCAATCCCCATTTGATCTATAGTCTAAAGTTTTGAGGGGATGCTATTGCGGGATGTTACACAACTCCTAATATTTTCGTTATTCGTTGTGACACAGAGGCGAGGTATGGGGTTATTTGGTATCCTTGATCCTGTTTTTATCATCCAGGAGTATGCATTTCGGAGACCATTCTTTCACGGCATCGTCATCAACAAGGACATAGCTTGCAATAATTATGCGATCACCCCTGGAAACCTTTCTGGCAGCAGCTCCATTCAGGCATATTACGCCAGAGTTTCTCTTACCCTTTATCGTATAGGTAGAGAACCTTTCTCCATTGGACACATTATATATGGCCACTTTTTCATAGGGCAATATATCTGTGGCTTCCATCAGGGCTTTGTCAATGGTTATACTGCCTTCATAATCAACATTAGCATCAGTCACGGTAGCCCTGTGGAGTTTTGATTTTAACATAAATCTCTGCATGGCAATCACCTTCCTCCTTAAGGAAAAAATCCGTCCCGTAATTTGATTTCTCTTACATAATTTTAAATGTCGAGAGTTTCCCCGAACACATAATTGTCTATCAGTCTCGTCGCCCCGACCTTGACCGCCAGGGCTAAAACCGCCTCACCTTCCAGATATTCCACATCTTTGAGTGTCGTCGTGTCACAGATCTTTGCATAATCAATGCCGGTATAGGGATTTCCTTCAATGTATTTTCTTACCTCCCTCAGTATCTTTCCGCTATCCCTCAGACCGTCTTCGTAAAGTTTCCTCGCTATCACAAGAGAGCGGCTTAAACTCAACGCTGATTCCCTCTCCTGGGCCTTCAGATAGACATTTCTTGAACTCATTGCCAGACCGTCCGTTTCCCTTACTGTAGGCATACCAACGACTTCTAAGACAATATTAAGATCCTGCACCATCCGTTTAATAGTTACAAGCTGCTGGAAATCTTTCTTACCAAATATCGCTACATGGGGTTTAACAATGTGGAAGAGCTTTGCACAGACCGTTGTAACGCCCCGAAAATGAGCCGGTCGCGAAAAACCACAGAGATTCTTGGTTACCTCCTCTACATCCACGAAGGTTTGATAGTATTCCGGATACATCTCTTCGTTTTCAGGACAAAAAATCACATCGGCTTTCACATCCTCGGCGAGTTTTCTGTCTCTTTCAAAGTCCCTCGGATACCTTGTAAAATCCTCAGCGGGGCCAAACTGCATCGGGTTGACATAGATGCTGACTACCAGACAGTCTCCCCGTTTCTTCCCCTCTTTCATCAAACTCAAGTGTCCCTCGTGGAAATACCCCATCGTGGGAACAAAGGAGATTTTCTTGCCATTGTTCCTCAATGACTCGGAAAACACCTGCATTTCTTTTATAGATCGGACACTTTCCATAAATCATAAAGTCCCATAAAAAAAGCCCCTGCGTCAGAGACGAGAGGCTAATATATTCCGCTTAAATCAAACTTTCCCTCCGTCCCAGTCCGCAACCGGATCCAAGCGGTAAGTTACCGCTACCCTAAAAAACTATATCTGTCAAGATTTTTTTCTGAGGGATCTAAAAAAAGTCTCCGTGATCATCCCGGGAGATTAACATCAGTCCCCATCTTTAATCCTTCCCGGAACAGTTCCAGGTTATGATGCAATTCCTTCTTTTTCCCGGCAAACTTTTTTCCTATAGTTTTCTCAATATGTTCCGGGACAACGGCCTTGCTGATTTCCACATACATGCCGAGGGCAACCATATTAGCCCCCAAAATGTTTCCACTTTTAGCTGCTGTTTCTACTGCCGACATGGGTATTACTCTAATATCCGTCCTTGCCGCTTTATCTTCCAAACCGTAAGTTTCCAGCAGGATAAAACCGCCGGGTTTAACCCTCTTCTCAAAAGCTTTGAGCTGAGAGGCGGCCATGACAACCACCGCTTCAGTCTGGTCCACGAGAGGAGAATATATCTCTTCATCCGATAAGATTACGATGCAATCGCAGGGCGCCCCTCTCTGAGCTGTGGTATAATTGGGAATCCAGAGGACATTTTTATACTGGGCAGGCGCACTCCTGACAATCATTTCTCCTGTCAGTAAGACCCCCATGCCTCCAATGCCGGTAAGGATGACATCATGCCTTTTCTGCACTACTATTCCCTCCTCAATTCATCAGTTTACCTATTTAAGATTTTTAAACTCCCCTAAGGGGAACTCGGGTATCAGCTTTTCCTCTATATATTTTACAGAATTTATAGGGGTCATCCTCCAGTTAACCGGGCAGTTCCCCAGAATTTCCACAAAGCTGAATCCCAGATCATCCATCTGTTTGGCAATGGCGGCCTTCACATACTTTTTGGTGCGCTGAAGATTACGAACATTGTTAAGGGCGCCACGGGCGGAGTAAACAACACCGTTCAACTTCGCAAGGAGTTCGGCGGTGCGGACAGGATATCCCTCTTCCGATTTTCTCCCCCCGATAGAGGTGGTAGTCGGGTGCCCGATGATAGTGGTTGGGGCAAGCTGCCCGCCTGTGGTTCCATAGACCTGATTATTGATCATGATCACCGTTATCCTCTCACCCCGGGCGGCAGCCTGGATTAAAGGTTCCGTACCGATGGCCATAGCATCCCCGTCACCCTGAATTGTTATCAGGGTTTTTCTCTTACCGAGGATTCTTTTTATCCCTGTCGCCACATCCGGCGCCCGGCCATGGGCAGCCCCCGGCAGGAGGACATCAAGATTCAAGTGCCCGACGATGACGGCATGGCACCCTACTCCTCCTACCAGCACAGTATCTCCCTCGATTCCCAGTTCCTCTATATTCTCAGCAATTATCCTGCCGACCAGGGGATGAAGGCAACCCCGACAAAAAGCAATAGGAGATTTAATGGGAAACCTCAGGCGTGGAGTGCCGGCGGATTTTTTTCTCGTTACTGCCTGTTCCACAATAGCTTTTACCTCCTCTTAATTATAAAGTGAGCTAAAGTGCCTAAAGTGCACTAAAGTTAGAAAATCTTACCTTAACTTTAGGCACTTCCCACTTTAGGCACTTCCCACTTTTTCATCTTCTCCAGGACCTTACCCGGATAAATCGCCCCACCTGCACCGGGCTCATTTCGATCCAGAGCATCTACCGTTTCAACTTCGGCTTGTCCCTCTACGGCAAGCATCACATCTTCCCGTAACCCTCCCAGGCCATCTTCAACGGTCAGGAACTTAGCGCCTTGCCGGGCCTTCTTTTTCAGGACATCCACGGGGAAAGGCCATAGAGTGACAAGTTTCACAAGTCCGGCCTTGATCCCCTCGGCACGGGCCATCAGCAAAGCCTCCTGACAAACACGGGCGGAATAACCATAGGCAACCAGGACTATCTTTGCATCTTCCAACTCATAGCTTTCATACCTTATTTCCTCTTCCCGCATTTTCAATACTTTTTCATTAAGTCCCTTTAAAAAACTCAGGTAAGTGGGAAAGTCACGGGTGGGAATAAAGCCCTGAGCGCTGGAAAGAAACCGGCGTATTCCATCCGGCTGATGTCCCCTTCCTTTTACTGCCCAGTCCTTTTCAGGCAGAGGGTCGAATTTTATAGTTTTTAATGCGAGAGGCTCCGTCATCCCGGCGACAATTGCATCAGTTGCTATGATCACCGGATTGCACCACTTATCGGCCAGATGAAAGGCAAGTTGCGTCGCTTCATAAGTTTCCTGAACGGAAGCAGGCGCCAGGGAAATTACCCTGTAGCATCCCTGCCCGGCATCACGGGTAACGGCCAGATAATCCATCTGGGCGTGCCGTAGCGAGCCTGCTCCCGGCCCGCCTCTCTGGATTAGCACTACCACTACAGGTAAAAAGGCATTAACCAGGTGGGACATGGTTTCCTGTATCAATCCCCAACCGGCGCTGGCAACAACAACCATCGCCCTCCCGCCGGCGCTGGCGCCTCCATAGGCAATATTTATCGCGCTTACTTCCGAAGATGCCCGCACAAAATGCCTGCCGCTTTCAGGAAATTCACGGGCAAGCCAGGCAAAGGCT
>MNZP01000212.1:0-4734 GCA_001873675.1 Syntrophaceae bacterium CG2_30_49_12
CATTAATTTTTTAAAATCTTTAATCTCGTTTGTAACAATAGCAGCTTTACCTGGCATTCTAACCTTGTGGGCATTCATTTCTGATATTTTAAACTTTGGAGCTACTGTTCCACATCCAATTAAAGAAATAATTGAAAATACCATCAAAACCCTGCCACACACAGACATCATTTTGCCCCTCTTTTTTTGTTCCTCTGCTGGTTCAATCTCCTCTCTGCTTCAATCTCTCTGCTGGTTCAATCTTGCAGATTGAACCACAATATTAGATAGATGTGGCAATTGCCATCCGCCAGAGCGCCGAAAGAGTTAAAGCAGGAGACATTCTTTTTTGACCTTTAAACTTTACCGATAGTCGTTTGTTAACAGTGTGGTTCAATCTGCAAGATTGAACCAGCAACGAAAAACTTAGTTATTACATGACGATCAACTAACCCTATCTAAACTTAACCATGATCAGATCCTTATTGCCCATAACTTCCGGCGTCTGTTCCCTTCTGGCTGGTTCAGGCTTGCAGCCTGAACCATTTATTAATGTTTTGGTTCAATCTGTAAGATTGAACCAGCAACGAGATTGAACCAGCAACGGAAAGATTGAACCAGCAACGACAGCAACGACCCAAAATTCCCTACCCCTCGACGGAGCGGTGAATTCGGGGGACATGAATTCGGACATTGAATTCGGGGGACATAATACCAATATTGTCATTGGCCTGCCGAAAATTGGTACTATGTCCCCCGATAAAAATGACTTAACATTCACCGTCAAACTCAAAAGATTCAACAACTCGGTATTTCATTTCAACCTCCTGTTCTTACAATTGTTCCGGTTATCTTCGCTATAACTTCATCAGAAAGGGGTACCTTTTGACGAACAAAATCGAAGATTTTTTCGGCTTGCTTTGCGGCAACCTCCACTTCCTGGGCGTCAGGTTCCATGATTATATCCGGATAGCGGTAGGCCGTGGCAAAAGGGCTCAGTTCTTCCGCGTCATCAAGGAGTTCCGCGAAGGTTTCGTCTATCTCCTGGCAAAGCTCGACGAGCAACCGAAGATTATGGGACTTCTGCGGAGGTTGCTGCTTATAGGACAGGTATGCCTTTAATGCCTTTTCGGCGCACTGTTGAGTGTGATAAATGGCCGTGTCCAGGACGGGTTCTTCATCCCGGGCGAGTTTCTTTGCTGAAATCAGATCATGATAGGCTTTGATCAGCCAGGATTCATAAGGCTTCATACAGGATGGTGCCCTCCTTCTTGATTTTATGGCAGAGCGTGGAGACATCTTGGGAAAGTTCTTCAAATTCCTGTCTTGTGTGGACGATAATGTCTTCGTTGATTTTTAAACCGCGCAAGGCCCGGACACCCCTGACGGAACGTCTGTATTGCTTTTCTTTCGACTGATCGACAACGACCAGCACATCCATGTCGCTCTCCTCACCAGCCTTCCCCCAGGCATGGGAGCCATAAAGATAAATGGCCGAAGGATGGTATGTCTTTACCAATACCTCTTTCAGGGTGTCGATTTTCTGTGAGCTGGTCATTTTTCAACCTCCATTATCGGTTTCTGGCTGGTTCAGGCTTGCAGCCTGAACCATTTATTAATGTTTTGGTTCAATCTGCAAGATTGAACCAGCGGAGACCACTATCCTTGGTGAATTAGGGGGACATCCAATATTGTCATTGACCTGCCGGAAATTAGTGCTATGTCCCCCGATAACGCCTCCATTATGATTTCTCCTTTAATAGTACTGCATTACGACATCTTTAAGGAACCCTATCTAAATTTCACCATGATCATATCCTTATTGCCCATAACTTCCGGCGTCTGTTCCCTGCTGTACAGTTTCATTGCCTCGTCCGGCACGCGCTGGGATAGATATGTTTCCATCCCTTTGGCTGTAACAACGCCGCTGCCGTCCAAATCCGCTTTGCCTCTCAATCCCTGCAAGAAATAATAGGTAAACAAGCCGTGTTGTTTCTTGTGATACCAACTCGAAATCTGTTTCCCCTTCGACGAGGTAAACACCACACTATTCCGAATCTTGAGCAGGGGATTGGAAACTTCCAGAAAAACCGGGCTGGCGCTCTTGATCAGAGGTATGATTCTCTTGGAATCGCTGTCGCTCATACCGCTGAAGCAGGCGTCAATCACAACGGTGATATTTCTCGCTTTCAGGGATTCCAATTGTCCGTAGAGTTCTTTCATGCTGTAAGCGGTATCATTGGGATTCTCCGGTACAACATCATAAGTCGTTAAATAAGGCTCATTTGCGTTCGTTTCCGGCAAGCCGTGGCCGCTGAAATAAACAAAAACATCAGAGTTAGTCGTAACCCTTCTTTTCAGCTCCCTGTTCAGGGTGTTCTTGATCTTCGAAACAGTGGCCTTTTCATCATAAAGCTCCAGGATATTACCCTCCTTATAGCCCATCGTCTTGACGAGATATTCCCTGACCTTCATGGCGTCCCGCCTGGCATAATCTACGGAAGGAATGTTCGGATTCTCATACCTGGATACGCCGATGACCACGGCCACGCCATTGGGATTGTTCATACCTGTCACGACAGGAACATCAACGTCCTCTTCACCCGTCCTATTTACGATCATCTCCTTGCTGGCCGAAAGGTTATCAACATTATAAGCCGTAACGACAATCCTGTTTTCCCCCTCATTCAGACGGATGTTTTTGATGACCTGCTTGCTCTTAGAGGCTGCTGGGGTCATGCCGTCTTTTTCCGTAAGAGACTGCCGGATGCTATTCACCGTCACAACGATCCGTTCGATGTTTCGGGCATCCTTCACGTCAAAAGCCAGGCGGAAGGTTTCCTCAGATGTCTCCAATCCACCGGATGAAGACATAAAGGCAATGCTTGGACCAGAACCTGCCCGCACACGAGTTGCGCCTTTCCCCCTGTCTTCCGCAGCGACATCAATAACGGTTGCGCCCTCCTCGGCAATGTTCAGGACATATTGGGTGTTTATGGAGGGAAAGTCCGTCTGCCCAATTTGAACATCCAGTGGAGCGCCCCCGACCTTGATGCGCCTCAGTGCGGACAATGGGAATTTTACCGTCTCGCTTTTGGCATTTGGTGGAATGTTGCCGATCAAGGCATCTTTTGTACCCTGAATCTTCAGGTTATCATCCTTGCTTTCGACCCGCACCGTCACGCCTTCCGCCCGCAGATTGCCCTCATTGTACACGGCGATCTCAAGGATGGCCTGTTCGCCCTGTTCAAGGGTATTATTTCCGTGTCGGCCTGCAACATTGCCCACATAGCGGAGCTTTGGCCCTTTTACCTGAACGGGGATGGATAGGGAAGATGCGGCTTGACCGAAGTCCGCCTGGGAGATGCGCACATCGAGGGGAATTTGATGATCCGTGAAAGTCCGGGGAATGGACATGGTGATCCTCTGCCCAGAGTAGGCCGTTCCTTCCTTAATTTCTCCCGCGTCGAGACGGGTGCGGGCAAGGGTAATTCCGGTGGCCGACAGGGCGACGGAAACATCGCGCGCCGAGATTTGCCCCTTGTTGCTGACATTCATTTCCAGTTCATATTCGCCCCCGTTCACTACAGACGTTACCGGCACGCCTTTCTCATATATCTTCCATGCATATTGAAGATTGGGGGAACGTCTGGCGAAGGCGCAGGATACCGCCTTGCCTGCATCACTGACGCCTCGTGTGTCGGCAACCTTCAGATTCGTCGCTATCTCCTTT
The DNA here is from genome assembly GCA_001873675.1 of Syntrophaceae bacterium CG2_30_49_12. Classification (GTDB taxonomy): domain Bacteria; phylum Desulfobacterota; class Syntrophia; order Syntrophales; family CG2-30-49-12; genus CG2-30-49-12. The sequence continues at coordinate 3,713 of MNZP01000212.1, forward strand.
CCTGCAAAGTTCCTGGGAATGGCAAAGGCAAGTTTTGCCTTAGCTGTTTCACCGGGCTGAATTGTGCCGACAAGGGTACTATCCCGAACCCACTGAATGCCCCCCGCAACGTCCATTCCCCCAAGGTTGACGCCGATGGCCTTGCCGACACCCTCATTCTTGATAAGGACGGCAAGTTCGATGGTCTCGCCGCTTTCGGGGATGCCGTTGCCGTTTCCCTTCGCGAGCCCGGCATCGCCGTCGTTGATCTCCGTCGCGACAATGACCATCTGCGGCCTCACCATTTTCGCCGTCGGCACATTCAAGACGACCTTTCTGGCGTCGTAGCCGCGTTTTTCTTTGAGCATCAGTTCAAATGAGGCCCAGCCTTCGGACAAATCAAGGCTGGCCTTGAGGGGAATGCTTATCTCCTTAACCTCGCCCGGAGAGATATCTCCAACGTTGATTTCCTTGCCAAAGTTCAATTCCTTAACAGATGAAGAAACTGCCAGGACGGTCTCATATCCGGTTCCCTTGCCGTTGTTGGTCGCCTTGACCAACAGCTCGGCGCTTTCCCCGGCATCAAGCACTTTATCGGCAACGAGACCATGTGCGTCTGAAAAGGCAGCCGCCAGGAGTATATCCGCCGGCAGGGCTTTATGTTCCTTTATTTCGCGAAGAGCTGTCTGGATTGTTTTGGCACTCATAATTTTATTGACAGCATCATCTGCTAGCCCTTCTACTACGCGCCCTGTTACCATTGCGGCATAAACTGCATTTTGTCCTAATACAAACATACCTAATGTCGGGAAAGCAAGGAGCCCACCTCCAAACTTTGCCATAACGCCTGCCTCGTAGTCTTCTTGCCTGCTTCCGTCTACAATGATTTTCTCATCATTGACAGATACAGTTGCGTCAAATGTGCCTTCAGCAAAAGCATGCCAATCACCTTTGAGCCTCCTTCTTATTTTGAAGGAATCTATTTCAACAACCATAATATCTTTCATTATTCCTGTTCTTTCTTCAGTAACAATCTTAAAATT
>MNZP01000212.1:4757-5201 GCA_001873675.1 Syntrophaceae bacterium CG2_30_49_12
CTTTCTTAAAATTTTCATATATATCTTTATCAAACACGAGACCTTGAGTACTCTGTTGACCTGCTTTTTGTATATTTGTACGCCTGATGTAGGGACTTTCCACCAACGCCACTCTTACAGCTACATCTTCGCTTGCCTGTTTCGTCACCTGTTTTTCATCGTCCTTATCAATATTGCTCGTTGTTGTGCTACATCCCACTATAAACAAGACGAAAACCACTCCAATTATTGACTTAACTATCGATATTATTTTCATGTCCGCTCCCGTCCTCTCCGCTGGTTCAATCTTGCAGATTGAACCTCACTATAAACAGACCAGCAGAACGATTCATTTTGCGCCTTCTCCTCCAGCCTCAGCTTGTTTCTGCCCATCAATGCTCTTTCCCAGGTAATATTTTGCAACAGAATTGTTGGGCACCATCTTCAGAACAGCCTTAAAACTCG
>MNZP01000194.1 GCA_001873675.1 Syntrophaceae bacterium CG2_30_49_12
TGACCCTCCAGAATCATAGAGAATTATTTTTTTCCGCATCAGGAATGGGCAGACGGTTTCTAGGGAATTCCAATCTGAAAACCGAACCTTTCCCCAATGTGGATTCGAAGAATATTTTTCCCCCATGCTCATGGACTATTTTCCTCGTGGTGAGGAGACCCAAGCCTGTCCCTTTTCCTGATTCCTTTGTTGTAAAAAAACTGGTAAAAATCTTTTTCTTCACCTCATAGTCCATACCAGCCCCATTGTCCCTTACTTCATAACAGATAGTATTATCTTTTTCAAATAAAGAAAATCTTATGGCAGGTTTTTTGTTGTCACTCGCAAGACAGGCGTCAATAGCATTAGAGATCAGGTTGGCAATACATGTATGTATACCTTGAGCATCCATGGGGGCCTTGTTGATACCCTCTTCCAATTTGGGTATGAATATTATTCCAGATTGTTCGATAGCATCCCTGTAAAGGTTTGCAATATCGGTTGCTATAGCGTGTGGATCTGCTAATTCGACCTTTAAGGTCTTTCCTCTTGCAAAACTCAGGAATTCTTTTACAAAAGAGGAAATTTTTTCAATATTATTCTGGAGCATATTCCAGCCTTGTTCTACCAATCCATTGTCACTCCTCTTAATGCCGGAATTAACAACATACATTCCGCCCTCTAACCCCATGAGGACATTCTTTATGCCATGGGCAAGGCCGGCTACCGTCTGTCCGACAGCAGCCAGGCGTTCTGCCTCAAGGATCTCGCTCTCTAACTGTTTTATCTTGCTTAAATCCTGGAAGAACATCACGCTTCCGATATCTTGATTGTCATGTGTCAGCTTTGCACCAGAGACGATTACAGGAACACTGTTCCCCTTATAATCGGCTATTCCGCTTTCCTTTAAGACCACAGCGCTATCATCTCCTGTGATTGCCCTCAAAAAATCACCCGGATAAATTTGTTCGCCTGACATCTTGCCCACGACCTTGTTTGTTGGGTACTTGAGCATTCTTTTTGCCGAAGGGTTATATATATCTATTATCCCCTCCTTATTACTGGCAATGATTCCATCAATCGCGTTTTGAATTACCGTTTGCCGAAATTCCAATGTTTCCCTCAGGCGGTTTTCCAGCACAAAAGTCTGTGTTACATCAAGGGCCATCTCGATTACATAGTTTACCTCCCTGTCCTCTTTCGAATATGGGGCTGCGGTTACCATATAGACAACTTTATTTCCTTTTTTGTCATAGCCCTCCTGTAAAGAATGGTGGGTTTTCCCATCCTCGAAAACTATCTTTGCAGGACATTTTTCACAAATGTCCTTCCTTTTCTTGTAAGACTCGAAGCAATATCTTCCGGGATCTTTCCCGAACGTTTTTTGAAAGTGCTTATTACTCTTTACTACTTCAAAATTTCTATCAATAACAGTTATGTAACACGGAACATTGTCAAAGATTGTCCTGTATTCATTTTGAATCTGAACCTTTTCCGTAATGTCTGTTGACATCTCAATTATGTGAGTGATTTTACCCTCGGAATCTCGATAAGGAGATGTATGAACCAGATAATAGTGGAGGTTGCCTCTCAGGTCTCGCCCCTGCTCCTGGGAAACCCTGGTCTGGCCGTCCATAAATGTTATAGTTGCAACACAGTGTCGGCATCTCCTCTTCCTGTTCTTGTATACCTCAAAACACTTCTTGCCATTCCAGGGGCCAAATGTATCTTCGAACCTCTTGTTCGCGTCCACTATTCTGTACTTTCTGTCAATGATGGCAATACTGGTAGGAACCTGATCGAATAAATCGAAACTTCTCCATTTTTCGGATGTGCCTTCCCTTATTTCGCCCCCCCCATAGAATAATGATTGCCTTTCCTTTGGCCCATCCTGCCCCCTTCTTACTGCCCTATCATATAATTGTTTAATGGGCTGGAAAACCTGACACTCCCGGCAGAATTCCATTTTTTCATTCCAATCACTATAGGCTCTTCCTTTGCAAATCGTCCCATTTATGAACCAGCACAGATGCCCTGAGTTGAGCTCCCATGCGGGGCAATGCTCTTTTTTATCCAGAGGGCAATTCTCCAATTCCCAGCATGGTTTTAATGACTGCTCTTTTGTGCTCCTCATAACGAGCACATACAAAACCTGTCGCTCTATTTCGTTAGGGATTTTTCGCCATCCCTGTTCAAAACTCTGGAGCGACCGCAGGGATGTCCCCAAAAGCTCAGCCATCTCTTTTTGTGTCTTTTTCAGATTCAAGCGTATGGATAAAAATTCTTTACTGTTCATAGGTTTTCTAAATATCACATTGTGATATATTTATCAAGATTAAGAAGAAATTTATGTAATAATATGTGCCACAGGCAAGTTGAAATAGACTATAACTAATGTAATTTATTGTTAAAAAGTACTATCTGAACTGAGGCATAATACATCTAAACATATCACATAGTGATACATATATGTGAAGAATGATTTGATAAAATATGACAAAAATTCTTGACAATATCCAGTACACATGTTAGGTCTTCGCCAACTATCCGGAGAATGGGAGGTTTGAAGTCAATCAATGCCTGAAGAGAGTTGGGACTGGAAAACTGAAGAAAAGTTGGTTACAGACGTAAATGAATGGAAGAGCAAGTTCCCGGTGGTCCATGAATTCGTTGTCAGCAACGACGGAGAAGAAATATCAGCGCCGGTCCGGATAGAAGACGGTCAGTTTACAGCCTGTGTGAACGGTGAAACCTGGGGGAACACCTTTGAGAAATTGTGGTCGCTGAGATTCGGTCCTGGTGACAGATTGGTATGTTTGGTGAGGAAAGACGACGAATGGACTGTAGCTGTGGACGATGAAACATGGGAAGAGAAATTTGAATATGTCTGGAATATCCAATTCAGCCGTGATGGTAAAAACATTGCAGTAAATGTGAAAAGTGAAAATGAGTACGCAATTGCCGTAAACGGTAAGGCATGGAAAAATAAATTCGTTGAGGCCAGAGATTTTGCCCTCAGTCCTGACGGGAAGAACACGGCCGCTGCTGTTCGAACCAAGAATCTCGGAGAAGGGGATATCTTTGGGTTCGCCGAAGGCATATGGACGGTGGCGATAAATGGTAAGCCGTGGGAGAAGAATTTTTTGAATGTATGGGGCATTGCCTTCAGTTCTGACAGCAGTATCGTGGCGGCGGAAGTCAGGGTTGGTGAATATGAATATGCCATTGCAGTAAATGGGACCCCATGGAATAAGATATTTAAGTGTGTATGGGAGCCGATCTTTCACCCGCAGAGGGATGACGTATTAGCCCCTGTTCAGATGGATGATGGTTGGACCCTGGCAAAGAATGGACAGTTAATATGGGAGAGGAAATTTGTTCAGGCCTGGCATCAGAAATTCAGCCCTGATGGCAAGAGGATCGCGGCCGTGGTAGCGCCGGAGTTCGGCAAATGGACAATTGCCATAGATGGTTCCCCCTGGGAAAAGACGTTTAGAGACGCTGTCTTGCCGCCTGTTTTCAGCCCGGATGGTAAGAGAGTGGCGGCTATCGCCAAGGATAACAATCGGTGGACAATTGTGGTGGATGGGGTTCCCTGGGAAGAGGACTTTGATATGATATGGGATCCGGTTTTCTCTCCGGGTAGCGACAAAATCGCCGCCAAGGCCGAAAAAAACGGCAAGTTCTTCATTGTCGTAGATGGAGAGATCGGCAGGCATGGATTTGAAGCCCTCTGGACCCCGATCTTTAGCCCGGACGGAGGGAAGCTTCTGGTGAGGGCCGTAGAAGACGGGAAATATTACCGTCGGATAGTACCAGTGGAAGCGATATAAAAATTCAGGCTGTAGCCTATAGCCTAATAGCCTACAGCCTAAACTTTGAGAGATTGGGGAGTAAAGAAAGATGTATGAATTTGTGAGCGGAAAATTGGTATGGATATCATTTATCGTGTTCATGGGAGGGAGCATTCACCGATTGGTTTCGATGTTTACCCTGGCAAAGAAGGACAAAGTCGTCTACCCATATATGAGTTTGAAGTATAGCCTAAGATCTCTCGTTCACTGGATTGTTCCCTTTGCCAGCACCAATATGAGGAAACGGCCGGTGATGACGATAATAACCTTCGCTTTTCACATCTGTCTGGTCTTAACTCCCATATTGCTCCTATCCCATAACCTTCTCTGGCGCCAGTCATGGAAGATAAGCTGGTGGACCTTCTCCGAACGGACAACTGACATCATGACGGTGATTGTCATTATTGCCTGCCTTTTTTTCCTTATCAGGAGGCTTTTACTCCCTGAGGTGAGATTCGTCACCTTTGCCTCTGACTATGCCCTGTTAGCCATTGCCCTGGCGCCGTTTTTGACCGGCTTTCTGGCATACCATCAATGGCTTCCCTATAAGACCATATTGATGCTCCACATTTTATGCGGTGAGATCATGTTAATAGCCATCCCTTTTACCAGGTTGAGCCATACGCTATTCTTTGTTTTTACAAGAGCATATATGGGTTCTGAATTTGGTGCGGTGCGTAACTCTAAGGATTGGTAAGTGTAAATATTTTTGGGAGGATTGCCCATGGCCGAGCCTGCGAAGAGAATTGTCGTTGATCCGGGCCTTGATGAAACGATAAAGAAACTCACCCTGGAAAGGATAGAAAGCACAATAAATAAAGTCTTGACCAAAGAGGCTGCTGCGAGGTTAAAAGTTTATCTGCAAACCTGCGTTCATTGTGGATTATGTGCTGAGGCATGCCATTATTACCTCTCCCATGATAAGGACCCCCGTTTTTCGCCTGTGGGGAAGGTGAAACAAACCCTCTGGGAGATAGTAAAAAGGAAAGGCAGGGTTGATGGAGAATTCATAAAGAATTGTTCGAGGATAGCCCATACAGAATGTAATGTCTGCAGACGCTGCAGCATGTACTGCCCTTTCGGCATTGATATGGCGTATCTCCTTCTCCTGGTGCGCCGTATATGCGCCTTATTAGGCGTGGTGCCTCAATACCTCCAGGATACGGTTAACAGCCATGCGGTTACCATGAACCAGATGTGGGTGAAACAGGATGAATGGATTGACACCCTCCAGTGGCAGGAAGAAGAGGCTCAGATGGAGGTAAAGAATGCCCGGATTCCCCTCGATAAAGAGGGCGCCGAAATCATGTACTCGGTTATCGGACCGGAACCGAAATTTCTTGC
>MNZP01000179.1 GCA_001873675.1 Syntrophaceae bacterium CG2_30_49_12
ATCTTTATTCTTGACAAATGGATTTCATTTGTCAAGAATAAAGATTTGACCCCTATTATTTATTATTTATTATTATTTATTATTCTTTTAAAAAGGATTCTTTCTCTCACCGGCCCAATCGTATTCCAATCCATCAACCATTCTTAACACTCCCCTTACCTCGGCAAAAGTAGCGTCAGCTTTCAAAGCTTCAAACACGCAAGGGACTAAATCATCATTGGTCTTCCTTGCGGTATTGTATAACTTCTCCAACACCCTCTTCACTTTTTCCTTGTCCCTCTTTTTGTCTCTCCATTCCACATATTCAGCAAGATAAGGCTCGACTTCCCTGGATACATCAGGCGCATACCTTTTGGGCTTGAAATCTTCTTCCGGCGGAATGATAAAGCGATTAACACCGATAACCGGCTTCTCCCCGCTTTCTATCTTCCCCTGCAGCGCGATCTGACTTTTTTCCAGTTCCCTCTTGACCCAACCGGTCCGCATGGCCTCTAACCAGCCGCCCATTTTTTCAATCCTGTCAACCTCTGCCTCAATCCTTTGCGCCATTTCATTAGTCAGCCACTCCACATAATAAGAACCTGCCATCGGATCAGCCACCTTCGGCACGCCGGACTCATACCTTATGATCTGCTGAGTCCTGACGGCAAGAGTTGCCGCATCTTCTGACGGGGTGGCCCATGCCTCATCGTATGACGGGACCTGGATGCCCATGGCGCCGCCAAGAACACCGGCCAGGCAACCCAAAGTCCCCCTCATGAGATTGACTAAGGGTTGCTGTCTTGTAAAGCTTGACCCCGCAATATTAGCGTGAAATCTAAGGCATAATGCATTTTGGTCGGTAACTCCGAAGTCTCTTTTTAATGTCTCAGCCCAAATCTTCCTCGCCGCTCTAAACTTCGCCACTTCCTCAAAGAAATCCTGACTTACGCTCAACACCGGCATCAACTTTTGCGCAGCGACATTTACGTCAATCCCCCTTCTTACCATCTCGCGGATTGTTTCATTACGGATGGCGATGCTATATGCAATCTCCTGAACGGCATCACAAAACGCCTCGCGTATATCATAACCGCTGCTATACCATCCGTTCCACTTGGATAGATTTCGGCAAATATATTCCAGGAAGTCATTTGACCATCGGAATATCGTCGAGGTACGGCTGCTAATAAATGTTATATATTCCTGATCGGGAACACAGGTGTTAAACAGATAGAAATGTGGAATCAGAGCCAAACCCCTCAATTTGCTTATATCGCACCCATGCTTCATGGCAGTCAATATATAAGCTTGTGAAACGTCAGGCACAGCAGGAGCTGAAGAAAAGCTGAGCGCTTCTAAGGGCAGGCCCTCAAGCATTTCCTCTACGTCTTTCAAGGAGTGCAGGCAAGTCCCGCATACCCCAAGATGGCCATCGGCAGCCGGCTGGTCCGGCTCAAGCCCGTAGAATGTCGGGTTATCCAACTCACATTCTATAGCTGTCATGCCTTGCCCTATCAGGTATCTCAATCTCTCATTATACGCCTTCGGTGTGGATAGGCCGGTAATATTCCTGATATTCCACAATTTACCACGATACATTTTGGGATGATGACCCCTGGTAAAAGGATACTCCCCGGGAAGGCCAATGTCCCTATGAACGTCTATTCCTGCAAGATCATCCTGGGTATATAGCCCTTTGACAGGAATCCCGGAGTCTGTCTTGAAGTCTGTTACCGCTTCACGGTAGGCCTCTGTAATTTTCTCTTTTCTTAATTGATCGCTCATCAGAACCTCCTGTGCATTATTACGCTGACGTTTTATAGGCTCTATCAGTAACTATTATTCAGCCTCATCTGATTCAAGAGTATCCTATCCCCCTAAAAAAAGTCAAGGGGTCAAGGGATTTTTTTAATTCCTTTGATTCCGGCATGGAGGGGCCCTTGACAATGTTCTGCTTTATTGGTATGCTTCAACTTAACTTTCTAAGAAAGGATGCCGGATGGAGAGAAGCCCCCTCCCCCTTCAGGGGATCAGAGTACTGGATTTTACCTGGCTTCTGGCCGGCCCCTATGCTACGAGAATCCTGGCCGACTTCGGGGCCGAGGTGATCAAGGTCCAATCCGGGAAAACCGCAAAGGGCGCTGAATCCAATGCTACGCCTTATTTTAATGCCTGGAACCGCAACAAGTTGAGCATCACCCTGGACATGAGCCACCCCGAAGGAAGGGAGCTTGTACTGAAGTTGGTCAGGATAAGCGATGTGGTGATAGAGAATTTTACCCCCCGGGTGATGGCCAACTGGGGGCTGAACTATGAAGCGCTGAAACAGGTCAGGCCCGACCTGATCATGGCCGGCCTGTCGGGGATGGGGCAGACGGGTCCCTGGAAGGACTTCGCCGCCCTCGGCCATACTATTACCGCCCTCACCGGCCTTACCTATCTCACCTCCCCTGCTGAAGATTCTCCGGCAGGGATAGGCTATGCCTACGCAGATCCATTGGCCGGCCTGGTTGCCGTCCTGGCCGTCCTGGGGGCGCTGGAACATCGCCGAAGGACCGGCCAGGGACAGTATCTGGACATTTCAGAATACGAGGCAATATCCAGCCTGCTCGGCCCTGCCCTTCTTTCCTGCGCGGTCAACCATCCGCCGGCTGCGCCTCCGGACAGGACCTCCGAAGGCATCCCCGCCGCCCCCTATGCCTGCTACCGGTGCCGGGGTAAAGAAAGGTGGTGCGCTATCGCCGTATTTAGCGAGGATGAGTGGCATGCCCTCTGCCGGATCATGGATAATCCCTCCTGGACAAAAGAGGAAAGATTCTCCGATCTTTTGCAGCGGCAACAGCACGCTGAGGATCTCAATGAGCTGATAGGACAATGGACCATTAATTATCCGCCGGAAGAGTTAATGGATATGCTACAAAAAGCCGGGGTACCCGCCGGGGTAGTCAACAACGCTGCCGATCTGGCAGGCGACCCTCAACTTGTAAGCAGGGGGTTTTTTATACAACTTCCCCACCCGGTTCTGGGTAATACCACCTCCGATGGCACACCGATCAGGCTAAGTCGTACACCGGCCCGCTTCCGGCGGGCCGGCCCCCTGTTAGGACAGGATAACCGCTATGTCTATCAGGACTTGCTGGGCCTGGATGAGGATGAATTCCGTCAATATGTCGAGAAGGGGATCATTGCCTAAAGACCACTTCTCCATACAATCTTCCCGCCAGTGATCTTCGTGCTATGTTTTGGTTGGGTTAGGATATACGGAAAATGCTTGACACTCTCTGATTGTCCGATATATCTTACCGCCGATTCTCCTCCCAAGTTGAGCAATTTCAAGCCCCCTTCTCTCGCTATCCTCCTCCCGTCGGGAGAAGAGAGAATTAATACGCTTTTTCTGGATGGGAAGAGGCTAAAGAGATGAAGCATCATAATCTAAGATACTGGATTGCCTTAAAATTTGTTGATGGCGTGGGAAATGTGGGTTTTAAAACCCTGGTGGATGCCCTTGGTTCCCCTCAGAATGTGTTCCAGGAAAATATCAATACCCTCAGGATGGTCCCGGGCATTGGCGAGAAAACTGCAGGCCGGATAAAAGCATTCAACGACTGGGAGAAGGTCGAAAGGGAGATGGAAACCGCTCACAAAATGAATGTTTCCATCGCTACCTTTCAGGATCCACAATATCCGAAAGCCCTCTTGAACATCTATGACTTCCCTCCCTTCCTCTATGTAAAGGGGATTCTGGGAGAAAACGATATTAATGTTGCCGTTGTCGGTTCCAGAGCGGCAAGCACCTATGGTAAATTTTCCACGGAAAGACTCTGTCGCGAACTGGCAATGCATGGAATTACCGTGGTAAGCGGCATGGCCAGGGGGATTGATTCGGCAGCTCACAGGGGGGCACTCGCCGGCAAGGGTAGGACCATCGCCGTTTTAGGTTCCGGTCTTGATGTCGTTTATCCGCCGGAAAATGAAAAACTTTTCCTGGAGATTGCCGCGCATGGCGCCGTCATCACCGATTTCCCATTTAGTACACCGCCTCATGGACCCAACTTTCCCGCCAGAAACAGGATCATCAGCGGCATCTCTCATGGTGTGGTGGTCGTCGAGGCAGGCGAGAAGAGCGGCTCCCTGATCACAGCCAGGCTTGCCCTGGAACAGGGTCGGGAGGTTTTCGCCGTACCGGGTAGCATTGATACCGCCGGTTCGAGAGGAACGCATAAACTTATCAAGCAGGGAGCAAAACTGATAGAAAATGTTTACGATGTCCTCGACGAGATCCTTCCCCAGTTAGACAGGGAGTTACAGGTCAAGTTCCTGCAGGCGAAAAACTCCCCACAGGATAACGCCGCTCAGGAAAAAGGAACTCCCGCCGCGGCGGAAGTCAGCGGACTAAGTGACGCCGAGACGTCCGTATTAAAACAGGTATCCTCGAAACCGGTTAATGTTGACAGTATTATTGTCTCCACGGGGTTAAAAGCTAACGATGTCTTGAGTATACTTTTGAACATGGAACTACAGGGTCTCGTCAGGCAATTGCCTGGAAAAATATTCGTACGCAAGGAATAATTATGTCAGATTCGCTGATCATTGTTGAATCCCCCACCAAGGTCAAGACCATTAAAAAATATGTCGGCGCTAATTTCGACGTCCGGGCGACGATGGGGCATATCAAGGACCTCCCTAAAAACGTCCTGGGCATAGATGTCAAAAATCATTTCTCCCCCACGTATAATATCATTGAAAGTAGAAAAAAGCTGGTCGCCGACCTGAAAAAAGCGGCGAGGAGGGCCGATTACATCTACCTGGCGCCTGATCCTGACCGGGAAGGCGAGGCAATAGCCTGGCATATCGCCGAGGAAATCGGCACAAAAGATAAGCATATTAAAAGGGTTCTCTTCAATGACCTCACTAAAAGCACCATCATGGAAGCGATTAACCATCCTCTCGAACTTGACCTCAACAAATACGAGGCCCAGCAAACCCGGCGCATCCTCGATAGACTTGTGGGTTATCAGATCAGTCCTCTCCTCTGGGAGAAGGTAAAAAGGGGATTGAGCGCCGGTCGGGTACAATCGGTAGCGGTCAGGATCATCTGTGACAGGGAGGAAGAGATCCGCAGGTTTGTTTCGGAAGAGTACTGGAATATCACCGCTCATCTCGAAGGCTTGCATCCCCCTCCCTTTAAAGCCCGGCTCTTCAAAATCAAG
>MNZP01000055.1 GCA_001873675.1 Syntrophaceae bacterium CG2_30_49_12
AAGGGCAGGATTCCAGTGAGTGGTATGCCCAGTTATTCCGCCGCCACACCCTGTATAACGGCGTAATCCCCCAAATTTCCCTCTTGATGGGTCACTGCGGCGGCGGAGCCGCCTACGGCCCCGCCCTGACCGATTTCATCATTATGGTTAAGGGAACTGCCTTCATGTACATGGGAGGACCGGCATTTGTGAAGACGATGCTGGGGTACGACGCCCTCGCCGAGGAACTGGGGGGAACATCCATGCATGGCCCGATAACAGGACTGGCGGATATCATTGCGGAAAATGATGAGCATGCCCTGGAATTAGCCAAGCAGCTATTGGATTATCTTCCCTCGAACAACAGAGAGAATTCTCCCCTTGTCACTCCCACCGATACCCCTCATCGCAGGAACGAACATATTATGGATATCCTCCCCGAGGCCTCCAAGACCCCCTTCAACATGAAAAAGATCATCGCCGCGGTGGTGGATGACGGGAATTTATTTGAGATTAAAGCCCAGTTCGCCCGGAACATGATCACCGGTTTTGCCCGGTTAAACGGGCGTGCCGTGGGAATAGTGGCCAACCAATCACTGGTGAAAGGCGGTGTTATTGATGTGGATGCCTCCGACAAGCTGGCAAGATTTGTCAGAATTTGCGATTCCTTTAATATCCCCCTCGTCCAGTTCCAGGACTCTCCGGCAGTGATGATCGGCAAGGCCGAGGAATTGAAGGGCATAATAAGGCACGGATCTAAAATGCTTTATTCCTATACCGAAGCCACCGTACCCAAGATCACACTCATAGTGCGGAAGTCTTATGCCGGCGCCCAGTTATCCATGTGCAACAAACCCATCGGGGCAGACATCATGTTTGCCTGGCCAACCGCCGAGATAGCCCTGGTAGGGCCGGAAACGGCAGCCAGCGTGATCTTTGCCAAAGAAATCGCTTCCGCGGAAAACACGGAAGAAGTAAGGCAACGCAAGATGGCAGAATACACTAAGTTTTACATAAATCCTTATGTAGCCGCGGAAAGAGGATATATTGACGATGTCATCGAGCCTGAGGAGACCAGGATAAAATTGATTACCGCCCTGGAGGCGTTGAAGAATAAGAAACAGGATAGGCCATATAAAAAGCACGGGAACCTTCAGATGTGATCACCAGGCATCTGAATTGATCTGACAGAGTGATTTATCTTTTTCATTGACAAAACACATTGATCTCTATACTTCTTATCTTTCTTGCGTTACAAAATCTGTGCGGAGAATAAATTATGGCAAAATGGAATAAAAATAAAAAAGTCCTGGATCATGAACATTCCCAGTTCTGGAGGTTTGAGCTTAGAGATCCGGAGGCGCCGAATCTCCAAAAGGAAGTCTTTCCCTATGATGATGTATGCAGGATTGATTTTGACCATAAGATTATCCCGATCAATCCCGCAGACGAGATTTTCATCACGGATACAACGTTCAGAGATGGTCAACAGGCAAGACCGCCTTATACCGTCCAGCAGATTGTTGATCTATACACCATGATGGGTAAGCTCGGCGGTGAAAATGGCGTGATCAGGCAATCGGAATTTTTTCTCTACAGCAATAAGGACAGGGAAGCGGTGGAAAAATGCCTTGAACTGGGGCTGAGATATCCCGAAGTTACCGGATGGATAAGGGCAAATAGAGAGGATATCAAGCTGGTAAAGGAAGCAGGATTGAGAGAGACCGGTGTTTTGACTTCCATCTCGGATTATCATATCTTTCTCAAAATGGATAAGACGAGGAAACAAGCGCTCGAAGATTATCTCGGCATTATAAAGTCCATTCTTGATGCGGATATCATCCCCAGATGTCATTTTGAGGATGTTACGCGGGCTGATATCTACGGGTTCTGTATCCCCTTTGCCATTGAACTGATGAAATTACGGGAAGAGAGCGGCATGGATATCAAGATCAGGCTTTGTGATACCCTGGGTTACGGGGTAACCTATCCGGGCGCCTCCCTCCCCCGGAGTATAGATAAACTTATCAGGGCCTTCATCGAGGATGCCGGCGTTCCCGGTCACCTGCTGGAATGGCACGGTCATAATGACTTTCATAAGGCCCTGATCAACGCCTCCACGGCCTGGCTCTACGGTTGTGGTGCGGCCAATGGGACACTTCTCGGTTTGGGTGAAAGAACGGGTAATCCCCCCCTTGAGGGCCTCATCATCGAGTTTATCAGTCTTAAAGGCACAAACTATGGCATTGATACTACCGTCATCACGGATATTGCCAACTACTTTGAAAATGAGATCGGGATAAGAATTTCTCCAAACTATCCCTTTGTCGGTTCTGAATTTAATGCGACAATGGCCGGTATCCATGCCGATGGCTTGATCAAGAACGAAGAGATATACAATATTTTCAACACGGCCAAAATACTCAGGAGACCTGTGACGACAACGATTACCGATAAATCAGGGAAGGCGGGCATCGCCTACTGGATCAACTCACACCTTGGTCTCACGGAAGATAAGACGATAGACAAAAGGCACCCGGGTATCTCAAAAATTAACAAGTGGGTTATGGAACAGTATGAATCAGGCAGGGTAACAAGCATATCCTATGAAGAAATGGAAAGGAGGGTTCGTAAATATATTCCTGAACTCTTCATGTCCGACCTCGAGAAAATAAAATACCTGGCGGCGGAGGCAGCGGTTTCTGTGGTGAAACAGGTTATAGAACACCCCATGATGAAGACAATGAAACCGGAATTACAGGAACCGATCATGCAACAGTTCATAGAGGAAAACCCCTCCATCCAGTTTGCCTACGTAGTAGACATGAACGGTAAAAAGACCACGCGAAATATCACCAATATTGCCGACAGGGCAAAGTATGAAAACTATGGCATCGGAACGGATCAGTCGGACAGGGAGTGGTTCATCATTCCGCTTTCAACCGGCAAAATCCATGTCACCAATTTCTATATCTCAAAGATGACAGGAGCGCTCTGTATCACCGCATCTGCCCCCATTGTAAATGAGAGGGATGAAATGGTCGGCATCTTTGGCGTGGACATTAAATTTGAAGACTGGGTGAAAAGAGCCGAGGACATTGCCGAAGCAACGCAGATCGCCCTGAAGGCGGAATATGAGGCAAAAACCAAGTCTGACCGGTGGTTGTAGCAAAAGTGTTTCATTCCTCTTCGACAAGCCACTGATCGTATGGCCGGTCTTTTGCCCTGTGCGACAGCGGTGACAATTCCCTGATAAACCTGGAAGGGCTCATCACCATACTGCCCATCCCCTTTGCGTAATTGAATAAGGGATAACAGAGGTACAGTTGGTCCTTTGCCCTGGTTGTGGCAACATAAAAGATCCGCCGTTCCTCTTCTTCCCCATTTTGGTCTTTCAAAGAACGGGGAGAGGGCATCATCCCCTCCGCACACCCAATCATAAAAACAATCGTCCACTCCAGACCCTTCGCCTGATGAATTGTCGTGAGGATAACCTTGCTCTTCGCCCCTGCGTCCGGATCATGTTCGGCTTCCTCAGTCATATTTGTCAGGAGGGCCAGTTCACTCAAAAAATCTTCCAGAGAATCAAATTTGGTGGAAAAGTTCCCCAGTTGATCCAGGTCATCTTCCCGTGACGCCGCGTCGCTATAGCTTTTCTCTATATACTCCCCGTAGCTCCCCCTGATCAGTATATCAATAATTTCCGAGGGGACTCTCTCCGGTGATTCTTCCAGGATGGTTTTGATGGTGTTTCTGCATTTTAAGAGACCGGGGGCCGCCGCTTTTGTTACACATTTAAGAAATTCATCGGTCATGATGGCGGCAAGCGGTTTCGCCTGCGCCGAGATGAATCTCCAAACCTTATCGGCGGTAGCCTTGCCTATCTTCCAGTGAAGTCCCAGTACCCTCTTCCAGGCCAGTTCATCAAAGGGATTGACCACGATCCGCATGTAGGAAGTCACGTCCTTGATATGGGCCTGTTCGAAAAAACGGATGCCGGAACGGATTTCAAAGGGGATAGCCCGCCTGCTCATTTCCATCTGCAGTTCCATGGAATGGTAATGCGCCCGGTAGAGAACGGCGATCTCATGGAGGGGAAGACCTTCCCGTATTAATTCAATGATCCGCTGGGCTACAAAGTCCGCCTGCTGGAAGACATCCTTCGCCGGCACGAGGACCGGCCGAATCCCCTCCCCTCTTACCGCCCGTAAATTTTTTTGAAACTGCTTTTCATTATTGACGATACTCATGTTGGCCAGGTGAAGTATCTCCGGTGTGCTGCGGTAGTTGGTCTCCAGCTTGAAGATCTTGCAATCGGAATATCTCTCCGGGAATTTAATGAAATTGTCAAAGTTCGCCCCCCTGAAGGAATAGATACTCTGGGAATCGTCACCTACAACCATCAGGTTTCTGTGGCGCGAGGCGAGAAGATCCAGGATGTCCGCCTGGATGATGCTAGTATCTTGATATTCATCCACCAGGACATGGGAAAACCTTTCCGCATACGCCTTCAGGACATCCGGGAAGTCTGTGAGGAGTCTTTTCCAGTTGAAGAGGAGGTCATCAAAGTCCATGACGTTTAATTTTTTCTTGCGATGGCTGTAATGGGAGGCCACCGCTTTGATGTCGTCAAGACGATGGGAGAAAAACGGGTATCTCCCCGCCACAACCTCTTCCAGGGAACGTTCGGTATTTACGGAGAGACCGATGATGTCTCCCAGGACATTTGCTCTCGGGAAATTATCGCTTTTCTTATCGCCTCCCGCTTCCGTAATACAGGTATTGATCAGTTGCCTCGCATCTTCACTGTCAATAATGGAAAAATTTCTCTCGTAACCGAGCAGGGGGGCATTTACCCTCAGGATAAGATGGGCGATATGGTGAAACGTCCCACCCCATAGCCGGTTTATGTCCTTCTCGAAGCCTGCCTCGAATGAACATGAGAGGAGCGTCTGCACCCTCGAAAGCATCGAACGGGCAGCCTTATTGGTAAAGGTGGCAAGGAGCATCCTTTCCGGCTTTACCCCCGATTCTATTAAACGGGCCACACGGTAGGTCAGGGTGCGGGTCTTACCACTGCCGGCGCCGGCAATGACAAGGAGAGGACCCCCCTCTTCCATGACAATTTGAAACTGTTCAGGGTTAAGCTCTCTTTTGTAATCTATCATCCCGTTCCCTATGATTAGCGGATTATCTATCTTTATTCAGCGCTTCCCTGATCTTACCCACGGTTTCTTTACTGTCTAAGGATACAAAGTTCTTCAAGATGCCTTCCCGTTGATAAAACCCGATCAGGGGAGATGTCTTTTGCGTGTATGTCGAAAGTCGCCGGATAATGGCCTCTTCAGTTTCGTCATCCCGCTGCATAACAGGAGAGCCGCATTTTTTACATTTGTCATCCGTCGTCGGTGGATTGCTCTTAACGTTGTAAATTTCCTGACATTCAGGACTTAAACAAGTTCTTCGCGTGGTCAGACGATCCAGGATAACCTCCCTCGGCACTTCCAGATTAACAACAAAGTCGAGTTTGATCCCCAGGGTTTCCAGTATCTTCTCAAGTTCTACGGCCTGGGGAATGGTGCGGGGAAAACCGTCGAGGATAAACCCTTTCTTGCAGTCCTCTTCCTGCAGACGGATTTTCATTATCCCCATAATCAGGGAGTCGGGCACAAGCTCCCCCCGGTCCATGTAACCCCTGGCCTGTTTACCCAATTCTGTCCCCTCTCTTACGGATGCGCGCAGGATATCACCGGTTGAAATCTGGACAGAACCATCGGTTTCCGTAAGAAGTCTGGCTACAGTACCTTTACCGGCGCCCGGCGCCCCCAGAAGTATTATTTTCATACAAAACCTCCATTATCTAAATCATACAGAGTCTCACAATTTTCAAAAACAATATAGAAATATGTAGGTCTGTGTCAATAAAAAACCGGTCTTGAGATTATGGTGTGTGCCTGTGAGATGTTAAGATGTACGTTTATAATTGTTATTGACTTTTTTTATAATATAATTTATTAAGATCGATGGGAAAAGCCCATAAGGGAGGTAGTGAAATGCTGAAGATGACCTGTGAAAAATGCGGTTTTACAGACGCATTTTATGCATTCAAATACCTGGGTAAGGCTGGGTGACCGGCTAGCGGATGTGCTGATCTCCGGCAGTGTCCCAGGTGCGGGACCGATGCTATATTTTCGAGGGCTGAGGCCTTAGAACAGGAAGAAGATGAAATGAGGGAGCTTTCCCGTAAACTGACCTTTATCCAAAAGGACGCAGATGAAACCTTGCTGAGAGAGGCCAAGGATATCATCATCGAGCTCAGGAGAGTCAACCAGCGGTGGAACATTCGGGAATTGGATGAGTTTCTCAATCAGCGACAAAGGGAACTGAAGATAGGCTATGGAACCAGGTAATACTTCCCTCCACGGAGAACGGTCCAACAGTATATCATGCCCCCCGGCAGTCTCGCAAAGGAGGTAACAAGGGCGCTACCGCTCAAAGAAATGATAGAAGAGGGAATCATCTAAGGATGGCAGGGGAACGTGCCCCTGCCAAATTACTATGGAAGATATTCCTTCAACGTCTGCCCGAATCCCTCCATGGCATTAATGATAGTGGCATCATCCACACAATAGGCGATGCGAAAATGTCCCGGTCCTCCGAAGCCACTGCCAGGGACAGTGAGGATTTTTCTCTTTTGCAAGGCCCTGACAAATTCAACATCATCTTCAATAGGGGTGCGGACAAAGAGATAGAATGTTCCCTCAGGTCTGGTGAACTGGTAACCGAACGAGGAAAGGCCATCACAGAGCATATCTCTCTTTTTCCTGTATTCCTCCACATTGACCCGCTCACCCTGTATCCTGGCCACAATTCTCTGCATAAGGGCAGGTGCATTAACAAAGCCGAGTATCCTGTTGCTCAGGACCATCCCGTTGATGACATCTTCAAGATTTGCGTTTTCTGGATTAACCGCGATGAAACCGATCCTTTCCCCGGCAAGAGATAGACTCTTGGAATAGGAAGAGGCAATAATGCTATTTTTACAGGCCGAAAGTATACTCGGCACCTTTACACCATCATAAACTATGTCACTGTAAGGTTCGTCGGAAACAAGGTAAATGTCTTTTCCGTACACCCTGCATTTCTCCTCAATGATGGCGGTCAGTTTCCTTATCGTTGCTTCGTTATACACTTTTCCCGTGGGATTATTGGGAGAATTGATCAGGACAATCTTTGTCTTTTCCGTGAAGGCATCACCCATCGCCCCAAGATCAAGGGAAAAATCTTCCTTCGTTTTTACGAGCTTTGTGATACCACCGTTATTATCCACATAAAACCTGTACTCTACAAAGAACGGAGTGGGAATGATCACCTCGTCGCCCGGATCGAGAAGGGTCTTTAAGATCACATTTAGCGCCCCCCCTGCCCCGCAGGTCATGATAATGTGTTCGGCAGACAGGGGTACACTATGTTCCCCGCTGAGATAAAAAGCAACAGCCTCCCTTGTTTCCGCGTATCCGGCATTGGGCATATACCCATGCATGCCGGAGATATTCTCCCCGGCTACATCCCGTAGCAATTCCTTAAATCGGGCGGGAGGCTCAAGACTGGGATTCCCCAGACTGAAATCAAACACATTCCCTGCTCCATATTGGAGCTTGAGACTGAGACCCTCTTCAAACATCTTTCTGATCCATGAGGAGCCGCTAAGAAACCCCTGGATTTTTTTAGAAATGGTCATCTAACTCATGACTCCTGAGTAGTCAATTTTTTCTAATACGTCAGCTTTTATAAAAAATAGACCCCGGAAGAGAAAAAGTCAACGGAAAGACCTCTTCATAACACATTTGGACTGTTTGAAAAGAGGCCCCCATACAAAAACCTTGACAAAATAGATACACTTATGCTTTGTTGGTTCCCAAAGCAAAGCCTGAGAAACGAGATTGTTTAAGAGAAAAAAGAATTTGAGGCGAGAGAGGAGGTACTAACCCGTAAGAAGATAACTTTTTAAAGTTTGGTCGGGGCGAGAGGATTTGAACCTCCGACCCTCTGAACCCCATTCAGATACGCTACCAGGCTGCGCCACGCCCCGACGATGATACTTTAAAATTGGGAAATGCTAACACTATAAAACATCTCTGTCAAGAACAATGAAAAATTAAAGAAGAGGAGATTTTTTAAGAATGATTCATAAAAAAAACGCTATTTTTACTGCACTTTTTGCGCTGTTTTTGTTAATAATAAATCTTGCTTTTCCTTCTCTTTCCCTTACTGACATCTATAAATACGTAGATAAACAAGGCGTTGTCCACCTGACCAACGTTCCCACAGATGTTAATGCCCAATATGTCCTCGTCTTAAGAGAAAAGCGAGTGCAATTTAATACAGGTTTGGGGCAGGATGTAGAGATGTATGATACCGTGATCACAAAAGCGGCTA
Organism: Syntrophaceae bacterium CG2_30_49_12; assembly: GCA_001873675.1. Classification (GTDB taxonomy): domain Bacteria; phylum Desulfobacterota; class Syntrophia; order Syntrophales; family CG2-30-49-12; genus CG2-30-49-12. The sequence goes on from MNZP01000055.1 coordinate 8,419, forward strand.
AGAAGTATAATGTTGATTCCGCTCTAATCAAGGCTGTTATTAAGGCAGAGTCAAACTTTAACCCTCGGGCCGTATCCTCCGTGGGGGCCTGCGGGTTAATGCAGCTCATGCCCGCGACAGCTTCATTCCTGGAAGTACAAGATTCCTTCCACCCCGAAAAAAATATTGAAGGTGGTGTCCGGTATTTACGTTATCTTTTAAATCTCTTTAACGGAGACCTACCCCTAACATTGGCCGCTTACAATGCCGGTGAAGGGGCTGTGGCCCGATATAACAACTCCATTCCTCCGTATGAGGAAACACATACATATATCCGGCGGGTTTTGAACTACCTCAATAAATACAGCAGCAGAGATAACTGAAGGATCAGTTCTCCACATCAACATAAAGGTACTCTTTTATCCGAGTCAGTCTTTTCTCTTTAATCCCCGGTATCTTCATCAAATCCTCAATCTTTTGTAATTTTCCGGAGCTTTCTCTGAGATGAATGATCCGCCATGCCGTCTTCTCACCAATGCCGGGAACAAACATAAGATCATTGAGAGAGGCCCGATTGATGTCAATAGGGATATTGAGGAGCAGCCTCTTGGCAGCGCTTATTTCCCCCATGCTTAACTGATTACCGATGTTCACTGTCACACCGGTTGACAGTTTGATGCTTCTTTTCTCAAGATCGTTTATATCTTCTACTTTGGCAATCTTTAGAAAATCGGAAATTGTTGTATTTTCAGGTATAAAATAGATTCCCTTGTGTTCCGTGTCACCGGTGAGCTCCACGATTACCGGGTATGAAGTTCCATTGCCGTAAGGGATAGAAGCACCCTGCGAAGGGTACCGGTAAAGGAAAAAAACGGTAACATAGATGACAGATGTAATTACAACAAGGACGATTGATCCTTCAAGCTGTCTATTGGTGAGGGGCAGGGACATGGAATTTTATGGTTTTTGCTCTAATCCGAAGGCATCGTGAAGGACCATAACGGCAAGTTCGGTATATTTTGCCTGCACAACACATGAAATCTTTATTTCAGAGGTGCTGATCATCATGATATTGATTCCTTCATTGGCAAGAGCGCCAAACATCTTTGCCGCAACACCGGAATGACTGATCATTCCCACGCCGATAACGGAAACCTTCGCTACATTCTCATCCACTTCCACCCTGGCTGCCCCTATATCCTTTGCCACCTCTCTAATCAACCTGGATGCTTCATTGGCATCTTTTTTTGAAACTGTAAAGGTTAAATCGGTATACCCCTCAAGACTTACATTTTGAATGATCATGTCAATGACGATGTTGTGTTCTGAAAGTGGCGTAAATAAACGCGCAGCCACACCAGGTCTATCCGGAACGTGAACCACCGTAATCTTGGCCTGGTCCCGATCGTACGTTACCCCAGACACCACCTCTCTCTCCATATCCTCATCCTCCTTAGTCACCAGTGTTCCCCCCTCGTCGGCAAATGAAGACTTTACATATATGGGAACCTCATATTTTTTGGCCAGCTCCACACAGCGAGGCTGAAGCACCTTTGCTCCTGCCCTTGCCATTTCCAGCATCTCGTCATAGGAGATATTGTTCAAACGCCTTGCCTTATTGCAAATATTGGGATCCGTTGTATAAACGCCATCAACATCCGTAAATATCTCGCATACATCGGCATTCAGCGCTGCTGCCAGGGCAACGGCGCTCGTGTCGGATCCCCCCCGGCCGAGGGTTGTAATATTGCCTTCCCGGTCAACACCCTGAAATCCCGCCACAATAACAATGGTTCCTTTGTTAAGCTCATTTTTTATGGCTTTCGTCTCCACCATGAGAATCCTGGCCTTCTTGTGCGCCTGATCGGTTATGACCTTTGCCTGAAAAGCAAGATAGGACATGGCCTTGTAACCCATCCTGTTCAAAATAATGGCGAGGAGAGTAACGGTGACCTGTTCACCCGTGGAAACAAGGGCATCATATTCCCTCCCGTTGGGCTCAGCAGCCGCGCTACAGGCCAGTTGTATAAGTCTGTCCGTTTCACCGGCCATAGCCGATAAAACCACCACCACCTCATTTCCCGCCTCCTTTGCTTTGATCACTCTTCTGGCAACATTCTCTATCTTTTCAATATTAGCAACGGAGGCACCTCCATACTTTTGCACAACCAGAGCCATGAGCTAAAAACCTCCCCTTTCTAAGGCAGCCGAAATCATGATTATCCTGTTCACCCCACTGTAAATATCAATTTCTCTTCTATTGTCATCCAGATAAGCAAGAGAAACAAACAAGGTCTCGTCGGGAAGGACATCCCTTATCTTTTCCGCCCATTCAATGACGAGGACACCACCTCCCCTGAAATATTCCTCATACCCTAACTCCTCCAGAGCCCCAACCCCTGACAGACGGTACAAATCCAGATGATAGAGAACGATTTTCCCCGGATATTCATTCATCAGCGTAAATGTTGGACTTGTTATCTGATAACTTTCCGGTATCCCAAGTCCCCTTGCAATACCCTGTGTAAGGCATGTTTTACCTGCACCCAGCTCGCCCACAAGGGCGACGACATCCCCCACATGCAAGTTCTCTCCTAATACCTTGCCGATATAGAACGTTTCCCGCGGCTCTTTGGAAATCAGTTTAACATGTGTTTTATCCATTACCTATCAGAATGTCCTGCTGTATAACTTCAGCTTTTTGCCCTTCACTGCTCCAGGATAACCATAGCCACAGATAGCGTTGCCGTATGGGAGAGACTTAAATGGACAGCACTTATACCATTATCGTCCAGGCTCTCTTTTGCCTTTGCATGGAGTTTTATTTCTGGTCTACCCTCCCTGTTGTTAAGCGCCTCGATATCTTTTAATCTTATTCCCATCCACAAACCGATGCCCCCCGCTTTGAGGAAAGACTCCTTGGCGGCAAACCTCGCCGCATAATGCATGGTCGGGAAAACCCGTTTTTTGCAGTAAGCGATCTCAAAGGGAGAATACACCCTAATAATAACTCCCCCCATCTCTCAAGTATCTTCTCCACCCGGCCAATTTCAACAGAATCAATATCTATACCATATATCATTCTCATACCCTTCAGGAGCCTACTCTTTGTGCCTTTGCCACTTTGTGCCTTTGTGCTTGAACCTATAGTTGACCGAGGATGCATCCGGTAAATGAATAGCTTGTACCCTGAGATTGTCTGGCTGCAGTGGCCATTTCTACGGTCACTACATCATCGTATATCCGCCACTTACACTCAACGTCTGACCTGTGATGTGGCCTGCCCGATCAGAGGCGATAAAAACAACGGCGTTTGCTATATCCTGGGGGGTGCCGAGTTTTCTCAAAGGATAAGCTTTTGCCGCCCTTTCCTGGGCTTCAGGTGTGAATATCGCCGCTTCTTCACCTCTCCAGAGACTCATTTCTCCGGAATCTTCAGGTTTTCCAGGGGTAAGCCCTGGACACACCACATTGAGCCTTATCCCATAACGTCCGACTTCCCTTGATACAGCTTTCGTGAGGGCAATAACACCACCCTTGCACCCGGCATAGACAGCCTCTCTGTACTCGCCCATTCTTCCCGCATCGGAGCCGATACTGACGATGGCCCCTCTTTTCCTCTCTATCATGTGATCAAGGACCGCCCTGATACCGTTGATGACCCCCCAAAAGTTTATCCCTACTTCTTTTTCCCATTCATCTCTGGGTTTCTCAATAAAGAGCCTATCCAAGGCCCAACCGGCATTATTGACCAGGATATCTATCGAACCTAATTCACTGATGGCTTTCTTCACCGTACTCTGAACGCTGTCCCAGTCAGTCACATCGGTCTTTACGGCTATCCCCTTAGCGCCGAGTTTTTTTATGTCCGCCGCCGTTTTTCCCGCCTGTTGTTCATCCCAATCACCAATAAGGACATTTGCCTTCTCCCCGGCAAACGTAAGGGAAATGGCCCGCCCGATGTTTGAACCGCCTCCCATGACGACTACATTTTTACCGCTTAATCCTAAATCCATCGCACCTCTCCTTTCTGATTTCTCATGTAAATCTCTCCCTGAGAGAGAAACCTTCCAGATGCACCTCGGTCAGAGATATCTATTTCCAGTATCTTTCTCTCAATTCTCTTTTCAATATTTTTCCGCTGGATGTATGCGGCAGGGAATCCAGGAATTCTACTGCCTTGGGTTTTTTAAAGCCTGCCAGGTTGTTCCTGCAAATATCCATTATTTCTTCGGCGGCAGCCTTTTTACCCTCCTTTAACACTACCATTGCCTTGACCATCTCTCCCCACTTTTCATCCGGGACACCGATCACCGCTACTTCCGCCACCGAAGGATGCATGTAGATCACTTCCTCCACCTCGCGGGGAGAGACGTTTTCTCCTCCACTGATGATAATTTCCTTCTTCCTGTCAACAATATAAATGTAGCCTTCCGCATCTACGGTGGCCAGATCCCCGGTATGCAACCATCCGTTCCTTATGGTCGCGGAAGTTTCTTCGGGCAGCCTCCAGTAACCATCCATCACATGGTCTCCCCTGGTTATTATCTCCCCTATTTCAACAGGAGCAATATTTTCTCCCTTCTCGTTGACCACCCTTACCTCACAGTTGATCAACTCTCTCCCGCAGGACCTCAATTTCTTCAGCTTCTCCTCCGGGGCTTCGAGGATATGGTCCTCCCGGGGAAGGAGGGTAACGGGATAAGCCTCGGTTAATCCATATACCTGGATAAGAATAGGACCAAAGAGGGCAAGGGCCCTCTTCAATATCTCCACAGGCATGGGAGCAGCCCCGTAGGAGATCCAGCGAAGACTGCTGAGATCGTACCGGTGAATATCGGGATAGTTCAAGAGTTGAACAATCATCACCGGTACCGAGTTCCAGGTAGTTATCTTCTCCTCCTCAATGGCCTCAAGGACACCCTGGGGATCGAACTTTTTTAATAAAACATTACTCCCTCCCATATAAAAGTGGATCAATAACGGCCAAAGAGGCGCCACATGGGAAAAGGGAGAGGTATGGAGTGTTATATCGTCGGGAGTTACCTGAAAGGCAATCAACGTGTTGGTGGCAATGGAGATGAGATTTTTATGGGTCATCATCACCCCCTTAGGAAGTCCCGTGGTCCCGCTGGTGTGATAGAGGGTTGCCAGATCCTCTTCTTCCACGGTCACCTGTGGTTCCTGGGAAAGATGGGAGGAAATCAGATATTCGTAATCCTCCATCCCTTCCGGGGCCTTCCCGATACAGATAAAGTTCCTGACAGTCGGGATATCCACTTGGGAAGGAAGCACCCCCAGATAATCATTTCCCGCCACTACCACAGTGGTCTGGGAATTATTGATAAGAAAAGAGATTTCCTTCCTTTTCAGTCTGAAGTCTATGGGAACCAGGACCATTCCACCTTTCATGAGGGCGAAAAACAGTTCCGCATAACGGTGGCAGTTGTGGTAGAGAACGGCCACCCGGTCTCCCTTTTTCACCCCCAGATCATGAAGAGCGTTTAAAAGGCTGTTTACCCTGGAGTTAAACTCCCCATAGGTAAGGAAAGTTTGAGTCTCCCTACAGACTATTGCTCTCTTATGGGGATTATTCCTTACGTTCCTCATGAGGAGATCTGCCAACACCATTTCTTAATCCTTAACCCCAATCCCCGATCCCCGACCCCCGATCCTCCTACGCCCTGAGTATCGCATCAGCCATTGCCGCGACCTTTTTCATGGCCCTCACATCATGCACCCTGACGACATGACTCCCGTTCATGATGGCAGCAGTCACTACGGCGGCTGTTCCTTCCAGACGATTCTGGGGGGCACCACCTATTACCTTGCCGATAAAAGATTTTCGTGATGCCCCTGTTACAATGGGTCTTCCCAGTACACTGAACGCGGAAAGATGTTTCAGTAGTTTCAGGTTATCCTCTGCCGTCTTTCCGAAACCGAGACCCGGATCTATCATTATCCGCTCAAGTTCTACGCCCGCGGATTTTGCCCTTTCCATTCTCTCCCTTAGAAAATCAATAATATCAGACAACAGGGACCGGTAAGTCAGTTCACCCTCCTGCATATCCTTCGGTGTTCCCCTCATGTGCATGAGGATAACAGCCGCTCCGGTGGCCGCCACAACTACAGGCATCTGATCATCAGATCTCATCGCACTGATATCATTGATTATCTCTGCCCCGGAGGCAACAGCCTCTCTGGCTACTTCAGCCTTGGTGGTATCAATAGAAATGGGAACGGTGACCCTGCTGACAAGGCCCTCTATTACAGGGATCACTCTTCTCAACTCTTCTTTTGGTGAAACCGGCTCTGCTCCGGGCCTTGAAGATTCCCCCCCTACATCAATGATATCTGCCCCTTCCTCGACCATCCGGACACCAAATTCAACAGCCTCCTCCGACGATTGGAAACACCCTCCATCGGAAAAGGAGTCAGGTGTCACATTCAGGATTCCCATGATCTGTGCGCGGTCCCCGATGGTCATCTCCCGTTTCCAGGTCTTGAGGATAAAGGAATCCTTCATGTCTTCCATATTTGTATTTGTCCCCAAATTTTCAAGTCCTTCCTAATGCAACCTCCCGTTCCCCCACCTCTTTTGAATCATTGGATGTTTTAACCCCTATGATGTCGTCTATCTCCTGGGCGTTTAAGACCTCCTTTTCGAGTAACTCTGAAGCCAGTCTATTCAGGATGTCTATATTATCCGAGAGAAGTTTTTTCGCCCTTTCGTAACAATCTGAAACAATCAGGGTTACTTCTCTGTCTATTTTTCCCGCTGTTTCTTCGCTATAATCTTTATGCGTTGCAAATTCACGCCCTAAAAAGATCTGTTCCTCTTTTTTTCCATAGCTCAGGGGGCCCATTTCCTCGCTCATCCCCCATTCACAAACCATCTTCCTGGCCAGGTCTGTCGCCCGTTCGATATCGTTTCCCGCACCGGTGGTAAAATCATCTAAAACCAGTTCTTCCGCCGCCCTGCCACCTAAAAGAATAGCAATATTATTAACCAGATATTTCTTCGGATAGGTGTGTTTCTCGTCTATCGGCAACTGCTGGGTCAAACCCAACGCCCTCCCCCGGGGAATGATCGTTACCTTGTGGATCGGATCGGTCCCCGGCAACAACCTTGCTACGAGGGCATGTCCCGATTCATGGTAGGCCGTGTTCCTCTTTTCCTCATCGCTGATCACCATACTTCTCCTCTCTGTACCCATGAGGACCCTGTCCTTGGCGTACTCGAAGTCAACCATGGTAACCTTATCTTTATCCAGCCTTGCCGCATTCAGGGCAGCTTCATTGACCAGGTTTTCTATATCGGCCCCTGAAAAGCCGGGTATCCCCCGGCTAATGACACTAAAATCCACATCATCGGCGAGGGGCGTGATTTTCGCATGTACCTCCAATATCTTCTCTCTTCCCTTAACATCGGGGAGAGGAACAACCACCTGCCTGTCAAACCGCCCCGGTCTCAACAGGGCAGGGTCAAGGACATCAGGTCTGTTGGTTGCTGATACAAGGATTACTCCCTCACTCGACTCGAATCCGTCCATCTCAACGAGGAGTTGATTCAGGGTCTGTTCCCTTTCGTCATGTCCACCGCCCAGTCCGGCGCCCCGGTGTCTCCCCACCGCGTCTATCTCGTCAATAAAAATAATACACGGTGCGCTCTTCTTCCCCTGGGTGAAGAGATCCCTCACCCTTGACGCCCCTACCCCGACAAACATCTCCACAAAATCGGAGCCGCTGATGCTCAGAAAAGGAACATCCGCCTCACCGGCAATTGCCCTGGCTAAGAGGGTCTTCCCCGTGCCGGGCGCCCCTACGAGAAGCACTCCTTTGGGTATTCGTCCCCCCAACCTCGTAAATTTCTTGGGATCCTTCAAAAAATCAATTATTTCCTCCAGTTCCGCCTTTGCCTCGTCAATGCCCGCAACATCTGCAAAAGTTACCTTTTTCGACTTATCCGTTACGAGCCTTGCCCTGCTTTTTCCAAAGGCCATAGCCTTGCCGCCGCCCGCTTGCATCTGGCGCATAAAGAATATCCATACTCCGATCAGAAGGAGCATAGGGAACCAGGATATCAGGATAGTCATGTACCACGGGGAATCATCAAGAGGCTTGGCTGCAATGCGGACACCTTTTTCCTTCAAAAGGGGGATTATCCCCGCATCTTTCGGAACATAGGTTTTGAAGGCCTTTTCATCTCTTAACTTGCCGGTAATGTTATCTCCCTGTATCGTAACCTCGACAACCTCCCCCCTTTCCGCATAGTTTACAAACTCACTGAAGATAATATCTTTCCGTGCGCTTTCCGGTTGGTTAAAAAGATGGTACAAAAATACAAACAAAAGGCTGATGACCAGCCAGAGTACAATATTTTTTTGCAAGGGATTCAATCTTCTCTCCTTCTATCCATGTAGTTACGTACTCTTATAATAACCATTTCATTATTTCAAACAATTTCTCCCTTCACCACTTTCCTCGTCTTATCTGTAATCTTTACCCGCTCACTCAACCTCATCCCCACGATCCACAACACAGACTGACCATCCACGAGGAGGGGAATTTTTCTTCTCTCACGCTGCGGTATCTTTCTATCAATAAAGTAACACTTTAACTTTTTTACCCCCTCCATACCGAGAGGTTGAATCCTATCGCCCGGCCTTAAATTCCTGATAACCAGCGGAAATCTCATCGCTTCAAAGTCCATGTAGACAATCTTTTCTCCATTAAAATGGATGCTGTTAGGGTGTTTATCCAGAAGATCAAATACCAGCGTCATCCCCAGCTCAAGAATCTCAACCCTGCCGGGTATCGCAATATCATAAGAAAATTGGCTTTTGCCAGCATCAAGAAAGCTGAAATAACGGTTGCGACCATACGGTAATGCCCACAAGGGCTTACCATCCTGCCTTTTTCGTCTGACAATAACAAGGGAATTATACTCACGCCTTACCTCGATATTGAAGGGAAGATGCAGGCAACCATTAGGGCGACGACTGCGGACCAAATCCATCACTGACTCGACATGAACGTAACCGATCCCGCTTCCCGAAGGGGAAAATCGCTGGAGGATGGTCTTTATCGCCCGGTTTTGTATAGCCTCGTGGAGCAGGAGAAATTCAGTAATGCTGATCCTGATTTCTCCACTTTCCCCATTACCTTCCCATCCTGACATGATTTCCTTGAGAACTGTTTTCATATAGTCGTCTTCCAGACGGACAATCTCTGCCAGATGGACAAGGCCCTCTTCTATTTTAGGATTGTAATCCTTTTTTATTTTCGGTATCAAATGATGCCTGATCCTGTTCCTGAGATAGAAGTCCTGGGCATTGGAGCTGTCTATCATGAATCTGATCCCTTCCTTTTCGAGAAAGTCCAGAATCTCTTGCCTGGTAACGGCGAGAAGGGGTCTGATATAAATACCATCACGCACGGGGAGAATACCTTTTAAGCCCTCTATTCCACTACCCCGAATAAAGTTCATCAACACCGTTTCGGCCTGATCGTGGAGATGGTGTCCCAGGGCGATTTTATGAGCCTTGTGTTTTCGGGCTACCTCAGCGAGAAATTGATACCTCTCCTCTCTCGCGATCACCTCTACGGACTTCCCCTTCCTCTGCCGGAGAGAGGAAATATCTATATATTTATATTCAAATTCAATACCCATGGATTCGCTGAGCTTCCGAACAAACTCTTCATCATTATTGGACTCCTCACCCCGCAGTCCATGGTTGAGATGTGCGATAATTAAGGTAAGCCTGTATTCATCCGAAAAAATATTCAAGGCCTTTAAAAGAGCTACAGAATCAGGACCACCAGATACTGCCACAATTACCATATTGCCCCTCTCGAGCATATGGTATTTTTTTATGGTTTCCCTTACCCTTTTTATCATGATAAATACCGGGTATCAGCAGAACAATGACTTTAATTCCGAAATGTTTTCACAGACAAAATCAGGTTTCTGGTCAAGCAGGAGATCCCTCCGTCCCAATCCGTTTAAGAAGGCACAGCTTAATGCCCCCGTGTTTTTGGCGAGGAGAATATCATTGATGCCATCACCGATGACAACCGTTCGCTCACGCTGCGCGCCAAATCGCTCCAGCAGGGGGGACAATAAACGGGAATCGGGCTTCTTATAAGGTGTGGTGTCCACTCCGATGATATCGTCAAAATATTTCTTTATGTCCAGGGCTTCGGCAATCGCTCTCGTAAAGCGGTAACGTTTGTTTGTGATAATCACCTTATTTTTATCATGAAAATGTTGGAGAATCTCAGGGACACCGGGGTAAAAAGTTGTTGTATCCAGCATATGTTCCGCGTAATAGGCCGTAAATATCTCCATCGCTTTATCAAATTGATCCCGGGAATCACGACAGAGGGATCTCTCAATCAGTTTTTGAACCCCGTCTCCCACAAAACCAATAATGACCTCCGTCCCCATCACCGGTATTCCAAGACTTTTTAGGGTGTAGTTGACCGAGGCAACGATGTCTCCTCCCGAATTGACAAGCGTCCCGTCTAAGTCAAATATCATGAGGTCGATCTGTTTCATTTTTAAAGAGTTGTTTGGGGATAAATCTTGAAAATAGGCAAGGGAGGCTTATGGTCCTCCCTCCACGGTTAACTGTTTATGCGGGATAATCTTCCTCTCGCTTTAATGCTTGTTCGATCTCTTTGAAGCCTTAAGCGGATTGAGTTTTTGTAAGGATTCTATGACCTCCTTCTTGATATGCGATGCTTTTGGACAATTTCCGGACAGCCATTTGCTGACCGGATCGGGATAGACCTTACAATATTGACCGGCAGGATAATTTATAATACTATTACAAGATTCGCACTTATCAATAATAACATGACACCTACCTCCATTAAATATGCAACCTTTCTTCGTCATAAAAGAGCACTCCGCCCCGGCTTTGATGGTTTGACACGTCATAAAACAAAAACTCCCCCTTCTTAGTATTAATTTTCCTTACAGTTTGTGGAAAGGCATCAAATATAAGGGGGGCTTAGCTAACAAAAAAAACAACCCATGTCAAGAAAAAAATTGTCATGCAGAGTTTATTGACTTCACCTGACATTTATGTTAATCAAACCCATTAATTGGTACTTATTTGTTTCCTTTAATTTCGGAGTAAAGGAAGGTTAAGCTTTTTTGACGTGGTGGCAATAAAAACTTTCGAAATAAAAAACAAACTTGGCCTTCATGCGAGGGCTTCAGCCAAGATGGTAAACGTGTCAAATAAATATAAGTCGAAAATATTTTTTGAAAGAGACGGTAAAGAAGTCAACGGAAAGAGCCTTCTCGGCATATTAACACTTGCCTGCCCGCTTGGAGGTCATATTACAATCAGGGCAGAGGGAACGGATGCCAGCGATGCCGTTGAAGCCCTTGGCAGGCTAATCGAAGGCAAATTCGGAGAAAATCAATGAGTTCTGATGTGTTGAAAAAGACGTATCTTTTAAAAGGAATCGGCGTTTCTCCCGGTATCGCGACAGGTAAGGCTTATATCTTCAATCGCTCCGACCCCCAAATATCATTTTACAAACTCAGTGATGCAAACCTTGTCTCCAAAGAGATAAAACGGTTCAAGAAAGCCCTGAAGGAATCCGAGAAAGAACTCCTCGAAGTAAAAAATAAACTCGCCAATCTTGAGGTGATGGAGCCATTATATATTATGGATGTCCATATTATGATTTTGAGAGACAAGAAATTCATCAATCATACGATCAAGCAAATCAAAGAAATGTCTGTCAATGCAGAATGGGCCGTGGGAATGACTATTGACAAATACAAAGAAATCTTTGCCCTGGTAGAAGATGATTACCTAAGAGGGCGCTTCAGCGATGTGCAGTACGTGGGGCAAAGGATTATCAGAAATCTTGCCGGAGAAAAGAAAGAGGTTGTCAATGTCGGTGAAGGGTTCATCATCGTTGCCCAAGACCTGTCGCCGGCGGATACAGCACAGATGAAGATCGAAAGGGTTCTCGGGTTTGCCACGGATATCGGGGGGAAGACATCCCATACGGCCATTGTGGCCCAGGCGATTGAAATTCCCGCCGTTGTCGGCCTGGAAAGCATTACCAGTATAGTTCATACCAATGACGATATTATTGTTGACGGCTCCTCCGGTTTGGTCATCGTGAATCCCGATCCGGAAATGTTAATAAGGTACAAAGATAAAAAGAAAGATTATCAGCACATCCAGGAGGACTTTCTTAAAGATGCCAATCTTCCTGCCATTACAAAGGACAATTACAGGGTAGAGATAGGGGGGAATATAGAATTCAGCGAAGAGATCCCTTCTGCTATAGCCCATGGTGCAAACGGTATCGGTCTTTACAGGACTGAATTCATTTATATCAACAGGGAGCAACTTCCGACGGAGGAGGAGCACTTTGCCAACTACAGACGTATTATTGGAATAAATGGTCTCGCATGGTCAACCATTAGAACTTTTGATCTCGGTGGGGACAAGTTTTTCTCTGATCCCAAACTGGCCCACGAGATGAATCCCCAGATGGGCCTGAGGGCAATCCGATTTTGCCTGAAAGAGGTTGACCTGTTCAAAGTGCAGTTGTGGGCTATTATCCGTGCCAGCGCCTACGGCAAGACACGGATATTATTTCCCATGATCTCAGGGATAGAGGAGATTAGAGAGGCCAAGAAGATATTTTGCGAAGTGAAAGATGAACTCCTTACCAGAGGTATCCCTTTGGGCAATGACGTAGAAATCGGTGTTATGATCGAAGTCCCTTCGGCGGTCATGATTGCCGATAAGCTGGCAAGGGAAGTGGATTTTTTCAGCATCGGGACCAACGATCTCATCCAGTATGCATTGGCAATTGACAGGATCAACGAAAGGGTCACCTATTTATACGAACCGCTTCACCCTGCAGTCTTGAGGCTCATCAAGCAGACGGTTGATGTGGGTCATGAGGCGGGCATACGGGTGGCTATGTGCGGTGAGATGGCAGGTGAACCGGCCTGCACGATGATCCTCCTCGGTCTGGAACTGGATGAATTAAGTATGAATCCCTCAGCCATACCGCGGATTAAAAAGATCATCAGGGAAACAACCCTGGAGGAATCCAAAGAACTGCTAAAAAGGATAATGACCTTTTCCTCGTCGGTCGAGATTCGTGGATATGTCGTAAACTACATGCGTGAGCGATTCCCCGAACTATTTCCCCCAAGCAATCTACGGGCCGCTTGCCCCTGATGGAGTAAAAAGCAGATTTTAAAGAATAAGATGTCAGAAAAGATCATCTGTCAGAATAAGACGGCAAGACATAACTACTCAATAGCTGATACCTATGAAGCGGGTATCATCCTTCTTGGTACGGAAGTGAAGTCTCTACGCGAAGGAAAGGGAAATCTGAAGGACAGCTATGGCCTGGTGAAGGACGGTGAAGTGTACCTTCACGATATGCACATCGGCCCCTATTCCCATGGTAACCACTCAAATCACGATCCCTTGAGAGTACGGAAACTGTTGCTTCACAAAAGAGAGATAAAGAAACTTTACGGCAAGTCCAGAGAAAAGGGGCTAACGCTGGTTCCTTTAAAGCTTTACTTTAAGAAGGGAAAGGTAAAGATAGAAATTGGCGTTGGCAGCGGTAAAAAACTATACGACAAAAGGGAAGACATCAAGACG
>MNZP01000210.1 GCA_001873675.1 Syntrophaceae bacterium CG2_30_49_12
CTGCCTGATCAGAGGTCTCACGGAAGTATCACCCACCCGCCGGCGCAAAAAAGTGATTCCGCGTCAACGCTATACTATGGCCTAAATCCGATTTCTCCTCTTTTGTCAGCCCTGAAAACGACAAATAAACCGCCTTGCCAATTGTCAAAGAACCATCCCTTGCCCGAAGTCTATCAAAATCTACGTCAAAGACCTTCCAATTTCCGATTTCCGAAAAACCCGGATGAAAATGCGAGTGTCCTGCTGAACCGACCAGCATTCAATCTCCATATATGGCACGGCTTAGTTCAACCCAGAATTGTGTGGCGGCGAAGCGAAACCGCAGCTTGCAAATTCATGCTCCCTGGCGCGCCACACGAATTCTTTATTCGTTAGGCACATTTTGCTTACACAGCCTGATAGATCAGTGGTCGAAAACGAGGTTCTGGTATTGGTTTCCTATTAGCACGGGCTGTTTCAATCCAGGCTTCTTTCGCCTTTAATACCTCACGTAATGCTTCTTCTGGTGTTGTGCCAAAAGCGGAGCAGTGTTTCAAATCTGGTATATCTGCGATATAACCCTCATCTTCTTCACTGTAGAATATATTGACATGATAATCTTTCATTCTTCATCCCCCATTTGCAGATTATATTGCTCAACAATCTCCAATAATTGCCTCACCTGATATGCCTTTGCTTTTCCTTTGACATCTTGCAGGTTTACCAGCTCTGGTACGTGGTCATGTACAAAAATGTGATGGCTGCCTTTGATACGATCTAATCGAAATCCAAACATTTCAGCACCCGCTACTGCCTCTGAAAATCGAATATCTTTTGAGCCAGATAACAACTTTTGCAACAACTTGCATTTTTTCATTCAGTTCCTTCTTCTATGCAAGCTTAAGCTTATAATGTGTGCCTAACGGCCAGAATCACCAGACATGAACCTGCTGCGGGTTCAGGGTCTGGTGGATTCTGTGGTTGGGCTACGTCCTGATTTCTCAGTTCCAGGCCTACTGTCTCCGAAAGAGTAACCTTTCCCGATCAACGGAAGGACAGGGCCACCTATCCAATACCGGCGGCGAACATCCACATTGCCCATCAGTTTTGCTACGTTCGGGTCACTACCGGGGGATTCGTATCCATCAAAATAGGCCGTCCGGGATCCACCCGCACCCAGTATGTCAAGTTGGTTGTCATCTGACTTGCAGTTTAAGATACCTTGGCCATAGTAGTCCAAGAGGTTGAGGTTCTCGAACTGCAGTGGAACAGCAACAACGGCAATGGCCGCAACTACGCAACCTGCCGGAACAAGAAAGCGAGAGACCATTGTTAGGGAGACATACGGTTAACATTACGGAAAACGATAGTCCCTGCGAACATCATTGCAGTGGAGAGAACACCCGCGAGGAGGGCGAAAAGCCATCCGCAATTCCAGACGGGATAACTGTAAGCACCAGAGAATCCCAAAAGAAGGAATAGAGGTGATACCAAGAATAGCGCAATAGTCCCGAACGAAGGCCATTGTCGAGGTGTCTGGCGGTTCAGTTCAGATAGTATGGCAAGGGGAGGGAGTATCACGAACCAGCCTACTATGACAAACGGATCGCCCTTTTGTATGCCTCTCATATAAGCAACATATCCTCCTGCGAAACCCATGCACAGTTGCGAAACAATTATGCCAGTCACATCCATCATTCTCGTTTTCTTCATTTTCCTGTTCCTTTTCATGCCCTAACATTTACATAGAGCAATTTTGCCTGATATCCTGATATTGAACAGACAAACAGGCATTGCGAATCAAGCCTCTAAAACGGCAAGGCGCTGCCCTATCTTTCTGCCAAACTGATAGCACGCTTCCAGAGCCTCTTTATGAGGGACAAATTGTACCTTTACGCCCGGATCAATGAGTTCAAATTTCATCCCTTCCAATTCCCTGTTAATGATCTCCATCGCTTCACCGCTCCAGCCATAGGAACAAAAGGCAGCGCCAATCTTGTTTTGCGGTTTCAAGCCCTTCATGTAAGTCAAAAAGTCACCTACCGTAGGAAATATCCCGTTATTTATGGTCGGTGAACCGACGATAACGGCCCCGGCATCAATGATTTCGGTCATGATATCGCTCCGATGACAGGAACGCAGATGCATCGGTCTGGCATCTACCCCTTCCTCCCTGAGGGCGGCGGCTATCGCCTCGGCCATCTTTCCGGTGCTTCCCCACATCGTATCGTAGAGAACTACCGCCTTTCTCTTAGGCTTCTGATTGCTCCACTCCACGTAAGCCTTGATTATTTTGTTAGGGTCCTGCCGCCAGATGATGCCGTGATCCGGACAGATGGCGTTAAAGACCAGCCCCATTTCCGTTACCTTATCCACCAGTTTGAGAATGAGGGGGGCATAGAGGAGGAGGATATTGGCAAAATACTTCAGGGCATGGGGTATTATTGCCTCGCCGATTTCATCGTCAAATTTCTCAGGTCCTGCGTAATGCTGGCCAAAGGCGTCACTGGAAAAGAGGAGCTTATCCTCCTTGATATATGTGAACATGCTGTCCGGCCAGTGGAGCATCCTCGTTTCCAGGAAAACAAGGTTCCTCTTGCCAAGGCTCAGTTCTCCACCGTTTTCCACTACCCGGTAATTCCATTTCTCCTCAAAGTGACAGGAGAGGTTTTTCTGACCCATCCTCGAGCAAAACAGGGGCTTATCTTCCCCGATTTTGTGCATCAACCTCGGCAGACCACCTGAATGGTCCATTTCTGTGTGGTTACTGATAACGTAGTCTATCCTTTTCGGATCAACGATCTGACTGATGTTATCGAGCATTTCATCGGCGAACTCCTTTTTAACGGTATCAATCAGAGTAATCTTTTCATCCATGATCAGGTAACAGTTATACGTCGTTCCACGATAGGTGGAATACCCATGGAAATCCCTGATATTCCAGTCAACAGCCCCCACCTGGTAGATTCCCTTAGCCACTTCTATTGGTTTCATCTTCCCCTCCTAAAGTTTGCGCTTTTCTGGCTACTCTTTTTCAAATAGATCCTTCGCTGCCCCGCAGACAGGGCATCTCCAGTCATCGGGCAGGTCTTGGAATCTGGTTCCAGGTTTTACACCGCCTTCCGGATCCCCCTGGACGGGGTCGTAAGTATAGCCACAAACGGAGCATACATACCTTTCCATTAATTCACCTCCCTTGTTAGGTAATTGTTAATGAATATTCATGAATCACCGATCAGCTTTTTCACCCTTTTTTCAATTTCATCCCTCACCTCGCGCATAAGGCTTATGGGCTTGCCGGAGGGATCCGGTAAATTCCAGCCCTGGATGGGCACGCCGGGAATAAAAGGGCATTCATCCTCGCAACCCATAGTGACGATCATGTCCGGCTTCATATAGCTTAAAATCTTATCAATGGAGCTTGTTCGGAGGAAGGCCATGTCTATTCCCTTTTCCTTCATCGCCTCCACCATAGAAGCGTTTATTTCTTGGGCTGGTTGACTGCCAGCGCTTTCTGCTTCTACTCTGTCTCCTGCGTAATACCGGGCAAACGCGCTTGCCATCTGGCTGCGGCAGGCGTTTTCCCTACAGAGAAAGAGGATTTTCTTCCTCTTGAGAAATGGTTGTATGAGCTCCACGGCCTTTTCCTTTGTCTCTGTCAGGGCGGTCTGGTGCTTTGCGATATCTCCCGGTTCCTCTATCTGCCTGTAAGTGAGACTCCCGACGAGGCTGGCCCCGACGGCATCGAAGAAATATTTAGCGATGAGGGTAAGTCCATCGAAGAGTTTCTCGCCTTTTGTCGCCCCCAGAGATAATAGAAAACCCTGTCTCCACCTCCGACCCGGATCGGTGAGATTAAAGACGTACCTTCTGGACCAGAGGGCTTGGGAGCGGTCAATGAGGGCCTTCATCTGGGCCGGTGGACCGTAAAAGAAGACCGGGGTAGCCATGACGATGAGATCCGCCCGCCAGAGAAGGGGATATATCTCCTCCATGTCGTCCTTCAGAGGACAAAATCCCTCTCTTTCACAGGTTCTGCATCCCCGGCACGGTGTTATCTTCTTTTCGGCCACGGGCAGATTGTGTGTGCGAGCGCCAAGCCTTTCAGTCTCAGCTAAAAAAGAGGTAAGTAAAGTGGCTGTATTTCCATCCTTGCGTGGACTACCCTGCAGACCAAGAACAAACATAAAAAGAATCCTTGTCTCAGAATGACATAGATGTCAATAAAAAATATGCTGGCATTCATGCTATACACTTTGCATGGACATGGAAAATATTATAGCTACTTCTGTTTGCCATTTCCCACCCGGGACCAGTAAATGGAACAATAGTGTCTGAATTGCAAATATCTTATCCCAAAACATATTGACATACGAGACTGCTTCTCCTATACTCACCGCTCCCAGAAAGAAGTTCTTATCAACTAATGGATAGAACAGTATGGCAACTTTCTTCCAATCTGAAAATTGGATGAACTATTTATTAGCGCTGATACCAATCTTTGTAGCCATTGATGTCATCGGTATACTTCCCATTTTTATCACCTTAACCGAAGATATTGAAGCAAAAGAAAGGACAAAGATTGTAAAACAGAGTATTGTGACGTCCTTTGTTGTTAGTATGGGTTTCCTTGCCCTCGGAAAGTTTGTATTCAGAGTCTTAGGTGTTTCCATATCTGACTTCAAGATTGCGGGTGGCATAATACTGTTCATTATTGCTGCCAGCAACCTGCTCTTTCCACAGAAAACGAACAGATTAACCAGTTCCACCCTCGGCATTGTCCCCCTCGGCACGCCTCTGATAGTCGGTCCGGCTGTTCTGACAACTATCCTTAATCTCTGTTGATTTGTACAGTTACCTGCCAACAATCTTTTCTCTTATCCTGAACCTTTCCCTGGTATGGCTTGTCTTTTTGAATGCCGTCTGGCTGGTGAAGATGATCGGCGAAGGAGGGGCCAAGGCATTCGGCAAGGTATTTAGCCTGTTACTTGCGGCGATAGCGGTCATGATGATCAGGAAGGGAATTTATGATATGCTCTTCACAAGTTAAGTGCCTAAAGTGAGCTAAAGTTTAGTAACGTTCAAAAGTTGTGGCATCATGATATTTGGACCTCTTCGATCTGGATATTGAAATAGCCTTTGATGCCCAGTTTCTCTTTCCAGTATTGTTCCCATTCATTCCGAGAATACTGTCTTATCGTGATCATTTTTGAAATATTGGTTACTGCTTTATCAGACCATCCCCAGGCTATTCTTTTAAGACGACGGCCAATCTCTCTAAATACTCGTTCTAACAAAGA
>MNZP01000071.1 GCA_001873675.1 Syntrophaceae bacterium CG2_30_49_12
CCTGCCAAAACGCCCATCATGAGCATCATGACCACATCGGCTATCGCATAATCCGCAGTAACACCTCGTTTGATGGTCAGTCGCCGATCCAGTATCCCAGGCAGGCCAATCTTGTCGGCAAACTTCCCCAGATTGACAAGTCCGGCATTCTTGGTCAGATTCTTTCCCGTGTACTCTGTAGAAAATGTCTTCATCTGTTGGGTGCCTCCTATAATCGTTATTTTGGAGGCAATTATAACTTAATAAACAGTAAATTGTCAATAAATTTGCTAAATTAAATGGCCAGTATTAGGTAACAAATGATTCAGGATATTAACAAATGGTTCAGGCTGCAAGCCTGAACCAGCCAAGAAATGAAGGTTTTGCCACGATGGACAGCAGCCTGACGCGGAAGGCCTCCCAAGTGGCGCCGGGGAGCAACGCGATTTTGGTCAGGTGATCCCGCATATTTGATATCCGCATAGCCATGACAGGTGGTCCTTTTCTGTTGACATGTAAGGGGCTTATTCCTATACTCGACCCGCCGGAAAGTGAGTTGTTTCAAATCAATGTGTCGGCCGTCATCAATGATCTTGGTCGTTTCGTTATAAGGTTCCCCGGTGAGGAAGTTTTTAATGAATAGTTCGTATTATAAAGGACTAAAATACCAGTTCCTCATCATTGCTTCGCTGATTTTTGTTCTCCCCGTCCTGATTTTTTCTTACATCCTCTATCAGACAGATGTCATATTCGATTTCCATCATTTGATCGTTTTTGCCTTCATTCTCCTCCTCATTCTTGCAGGCCTTATGCTTCTTCGGTATATCTTTGACAGTATTTATTCTGCGGCGAGATCACTGAAAGAAGCGACTGAATCCGGCACAGTAATTTCAATGGATCTCAAAAAAGATGCGGCGGAATTAAATGACATATTCGCGTCATTCAACAATCTCTTACAGAAATTCGAACAGACAACTAAGCTGGCAACCCAGAGAACCCTCGAACTGAACGCGATCAAAGATATCTCCGAAATCGCTATAAAAAATACCAATACTGAAGAACTGCTGAACAGCGTACTCGACATAGCCCTTACTGTTACAAATGCACAAATTGGATCATTATTTGCGGTTGATTCTCAATCAGGGCGCCTTTGCCTCGTTGGGTCAAGGGGGATTACCGGCCTGGAAAAGGGTGCGCATGTCAATATTAAAGACTCCTTAATACAGCATATCATTTCAGAGAAAAAACCACTCCTCGTTAAAGACATTGAAAACGATCCGAGATTCCAGAAGAAAAATGACCCCCAATATGGTCCTCCCTCATTTTTAAGTATGCCCATCTGCATAGGAAACAAAGATGAAGTTGTGGCTGTTCTTAATCTTTCGCGCAAAAAAACCGGAGAGGTCTTTGACACGAACGATGAAAATATTCTTTCCACCATGTTAGTTGATATCAGCTTCAACATGGAGAATGCTCTGCTCCATGCAAAACTGGCGGAATATATAAAAGACATTGAAGAACGTAACATTAAGTTGGAGCAAGAAATAGCCGTACGCAAGAATACCGAGATGTCCCTGAGAAAAAGCGAGGCGCGATTCAGGGAACTCGCAGATTTGCTGCCCCAGACGGTATTTGAAACGGATCGGAATGGTGGCCTCCTGTTCACAAACAGAGCGGCATTCGAATTATTCGGTTATACCCGGAAAGATTTTGAAGACGGCCTGAATGTTATTCATATGTTTATTCCAGAAGACAGGGACAGGGCATTTAAAAATACTCGGAGGATTCTCAATGGGGAAAACGTAGGGGGTGTTGAATATACGGCATTGAAAAAAGACGGAAGTAACTTCCCCATTGTTGTCTATGCCAGTCCTATCATCCACGAAAACAATGCCGTTGGGTTGCGAGGTATTGCTGTAAATATCACCGCACAAAAACGGGCGGAAGAAATGCAGAGAAAACTTCAAGAGGATCTAATGCAGGTTGAGAAACTGGCCGCTGTGGGCGTGGTAGCCGCCGGCATTGCCCATGAGGTGAAGAATCCTCTGGCGATCATTATCCAGGGGGTGGAGTATTTAAGAACATCGGCAGCCTCTGATGCCCTCCTGGCTGACATTGTGGAGAGAATAAAAAAATCTGCCCTGAGAGCAGACTTCATAGTAAAAGGTCTCCTGAGCTTTACCCGCCAGATGCCAATTCAGACAGAAGAAGCGAAGATTGCGCCTATCATTGAAGAAACCCTGTCTTTTACGGAACATCATATCAAATCCAGGCGCATAACAATAATCAGGCAATTCTCTCCAGACGCGCCGACGGTAACTATTGACAGCAACCAGATCAAGCAAGTATTCGTCAATATCCTCTTGAACTCGGTCGAAGCCATACAAAATGGGGGAACTATCACCATCAGTACAGAGTCAATAAAGAGTGGAGCAGATCAAAACTACCTGCAGGTCATTTTTGCTGATACGGGCTGTGGTATCCCTGAAGATAAAATTGAAAAAGTGTTTGATCCGTTTTATACAATAAGGGATACCCCTGGAAATGCGGGTTTAGGACTCTTTATTACAAAAGGAATTATTGATAAGCATCATGGGGCGATCCGGATAGAAAGTGAACCTGAAAAGGGGACACGGGTCATCATCAGATTACCCGCCGGCAACCCCCGCTAAAAAAAACCGGAAAGCTGCGATATTGCTGAAAATACGCTGAAAAGGCAAAGTAAGTATGGGAGGACATCATGGACGGAGAAAATAAATCGGAAGCGCCGCCTACAAAGAAAAAAATCCTGCTCATTGATGACGAAGAAGACTTCTGTTTTTTTGTCAAGCTCAATCTCGAGAAGACAGGAAAATTCGAAGTAATGACGACTACAAGCGGCTCCAGGGGGATAGTCATGGCTTCAAAGGAACATCCCGATCTGATTCTTCTGGACATTATCATGCCGGAGATGAGTGGCGGGCAGGTTGCGGAGCAACTGCTCGATAGCCCGAAAACAAAAAACATTCCCATCCTGTTCATTACTGCGATAGCATCGAGAAAGGTGGTCCAATCACAGGAGGGAATAATTGGCGGAAGAAACTTTATTGCCAAGCCGGTAACACCGGAAGAACTAATGGCAAAAATAAATGGGGTTTTTAAATCTATAGTGAACGACAAAAATTAATTGGTATCCCCCTCACCCTAACCCTCTCCCACAAGGGGAGAGGGAGCGACTAACTACTTCCCCTCCCTTGATGGGAGGGGATTAAGGGGAGGGTGATTTATGTCAACTTATTTAATCCGTTCGCTATAACAGATAGCATGTAGGGCATACGCAGGACGTGAGTCGCCTTCAGGGCCTAAGAATCAAAATCGTTTCATGAGGTGCAAAAATAACCGCTTCAGCAATACAAGAAAAAGCGATTTCAGCCTTTCGCCAGGAACTCCCTTGCCTTTTCCACCTCAAAACGGCTTCCTATATAGATGGGACAACGCTGATTTAACTCTTCTACCTTAAGGGACAGGATATCTTTCTTGCCATCGGTGGCTAATCCGCCGGCCTGTTCAGCGATAAATGCGACGGGTTGAAGCTCAAATAGGAGGCGTAATTTCCCGTGAGGGCTCTTTTTTAATGCAGGATAGGTAAATATGCCGCCTTTTTTGATCAGGATCTGGTTGATGTCCGGTACAAATCCTCCGCTGTAACGAAGTTTGTATCCCGTATCTTCGAGGTATTCCACATATCTCAGGTGTTCCGGTGTCCAGTCCTTTCTTAGTCCCCCCAGAGAGTAAATTGACCCCCGTTCCTTCAAGGTGATGTTTTCCTCAGAGAGGACGTATTCCCCCTCCCTGTTTAAAACAAACTCATGGACCCCATGGCCTGCCGTATACACCATCGTGATCAGGGGACCATAGGTGATATACATGGCCGCTACCATCGTTTTCCTCCCTTCGGCAAAGATTGACTCCTTGTGAATGCCGATGATGGTGCCGATGGAAAGATTGGTATCCACCAGAGAAGAACCGTCAAGAGGATCCGCTGTTACGAAATATTTCTCGTCACCCTGGCCTATCTTGATAACGCTATCACTCTCCTCCGAGGTATATTCCCGGACAAATCCTGAAAACTGGAGTTGAATTTTGAGGATTTCGTCGGCGCTTCTGTCGAGGGAGAGCTGCTCTTCTCCGTAAATATTTCTAAAACCGGCCAGTTTCCGGTTCGACTCATGGATCTTGGCAGAGATGTATTTTCCTGTAACGGCTATCTGCCAGATAAGCCTGCGTAATTCTACCTCCACACCGGCCAGCCACATATGCCGCCTCAGGTCAATGATACACCTGTTGTAATCCGATATCCCCTCGCCCATAATTTTTATTCCTCTACAACAATCTCCATGTAAGCATTCAGCTAAAACAAAAAGATACCAGGGGGTACTGATCGCTGATAGCTGAACACTTACCTTTATTATACTTACAAGCCTATTACGCTTAGCAGGAACTTACTTCCTTTACCAAAAAATATTACAGAAAGGAAGGCTGTTTGTCAAGGATATAATGTTTTGAGCATAAGACTTAGGCAATCTTGGTTGTTCAGGATGGGCACTCTCACTTACATGACTGGTAAAATCCTTCATTTCATGGAGAGCCTCTGCAAGAGTTGCAGAGATCTACCGGATGGATGTGGGAAAGGTTTTGGCGAGGGGTCGCCAGCAGCAGCGGGTTAATGCGCGGAGCCTTTTTTGCCAGTATTCCCACTGGCATATATTATCTCCCTCTAAAAACTGGATCCCGTTTCTCAACAAAAGACTTCATACCCTCAACCCTATCTTCACTGTTCCAGCACACACTGAGAGTCATCACTTCATAATCCACTGCCTGGGCCAGGTCCATCTTATAAAAATTCTGAAGGCCTCTCTTTGCCAGGGCTATTGGTATCGGGGCGTTTTTTGCGATCTTCTGGGCCAGTTCCCTTGTTGCCTGAGGAAGTTCATCATGGGGCACTACCCTATTAACCATACCAATTCGCAACGCTTCTTCAGCGTCTATTATATCCCCGGTGAAGATCAATTCCGCTGCTTTGGCGTAGCCAACCAGCCTCGGCAGAAACCATATACCCCCCCAATCCGGATGGAGGTACTGTCAAAACTATTTACCCTTTATGCATTTAAAAACTCTAAATCCTAAACTCTAAATCCTAAATAAATCCAAAGCTAAAAATACAAAACTCAAAACATTATTTACTCACGCACTCTCATGGCGAATCTCTTAGTTCTTTCTCCTAAATCATATGGTTTTGGGTTTTGAGTTTTATCCATTTTGAGTTTATTTAGAGTTTAGGATTTAGGATTTAGGATTTCCTCCCCCTTT
>MNZP01000145.1 GCA_001873675.1 Syntrophaceae bacterium CG2_30_49_12
GGTGTATTTCTCGAGGAAATCTCCTGAAGAGATTCCCAACCTATCTTTTATCCTTAAGATGTCATAGGGGGTAAGAATTATACTTGTACGGCTACAACACCTATTAAAGCAGCTGATATCATCATGACATCTGAATTTGAATTTGGAATCCAGCGTGCGCTTAACATGTTCTACAGTACTCATATCCAGTAACATGGATTAATCCTTTATATGAAAATAGGGTTCGAGGATTCCAGGGTTCGAGGGTTCAAGGATTCGAGGGTTCAAGGGTTTTAATTTCAACGCCTTTCACTTGAATCCTTGACCTCTTGACCCCTTGAATCCTTTTATGGTTATTACAGTTTTCCTGAACGGAGGATAGAGATGAGTAACCAGAGGCCTAAAATGCCGGCCATGGAGTATCCTAAAAATCCCAGCAGGGGAAAGCCAAACAGATGTGGACCTAAATTGGAGGCAATAATGAGAGACGATCCGATGATCAGGGAGGAGATAATAAGAGAAAAGGCAATCCGGTTTGATGATCTGTCCATTTCGGAGATAAAATGTTCGAGCCCCTGGTGTTGGAAACCGATTTTAGTTTTTCCCTGTTTAAGTTGTTTAAGTGCCTCTTGGAACTCCCGGGGGATATCTCTCAGGAGATGAAGGAGTTTCCCGCCTGCGGTCATGAATTCTTCCGCCAGGCGTTTGGGGTGCATCCGCTCCCGCATAAGGTTTTTGATAAAAGGGACCGCCTCTCTGGTCATATCGAAATCAGGGTACAACACCAGACCAAGTCCTTCAACTTCTGTTAACGCCTTGCCGATGAGAAAGATGTCCTGTGGCAGCCTCAGCCTGTGACGGGCAACCAGATCGAGGAGTCCATGAAAGATATTCTCCATGCGTAATTCCTTAAGAGGGCGATAGAGGTGCAACTCTATAAAGTTGGAAATGTCATTCTCCAGCGCCCGACGGTCAGGTTCCTCATCCCATTCTACAATTCTTAAAATGGCATCTGTTATCCTTGATTCATCATGACGGATATAACCCAGAACGATGTCGGCAAAATGTTCCCTGGATTGCCGATCAACATGCCCCATCATGCCGAAATCGAGATAGCAGATCACATTGCCGGGCAGGATGAACACATTTCCTGGATGGGGGTCGGCATGGAAAAACCTGTGTTTGAATATCTGTTCGAGGATCAAGTTGTTCACCCGGCAGGCAATGATTCTCCGGTCAAAACCTTTTTCGTCCAGGAGGGCAATCTCGGAGGCCTTGATGCCATCAACATATTCCATGGTGAGGATACGTTCCGTTGTCGCCTGTTTGAATATCCTGGGCACATAAATTGATTCATTGCCGATAAACTGCCGGGCAAAGCGTTCCGTGTGAGAAACCTCAATGGTATAGTTGATTTCTCTTTTCAGGGTGCGGGCAATCTCATCAACTATCCTCGTGGGACGATGTATTTCCCACTCCTCCACGTATTTTTCTATCAGGGTGGCCAGGTGGAAGAGGATCTCCAGGTCCGATTCAATTATCCGGCGGATACCGGGACGCTGGACCTTAACAATGACCTGTTCCCCGGTCCTCAGTTGCGCCCGGTGGACCTGGCCGATAGATGCCGCTGCGATGGGACTCTCTTGAAACTGAAAAAATATCTCATCAAGAGAGGCATTAAGTTCCTGCTCCACGATTTCTTTCACCTGAGAAAATGGGAACGGCGGAACTTTATCCTGCAGTTTTGTCAATTCCTGGATGAGTTCGACAGGGATCAGGTCGGGACGGGTAGAAAGTGCCTGGCCCATCTTAATGAAAATGGGCCCCAGTTCCTCAAGTGCCATCCGCAGCCGCTCATACGTGCTCAGGGTTTTGATCTCCTCGTTACGTTTGCCGGAAATTATCCGCATACCCATCTTGAGATACGGCCCCAGATAGAGTCTGCCAATCAAATCATCAAAACCGTATTTAAACAGGATGGCAAGTATCTGGCGGTAACGATGGATATTCCGGTAAGTATGCGAGAGGATACTGATCTTACGGATACGCATCGTTTATTCTCTATGCTCGCCTGACTTCTCCAGTTTCTCCAGCCTCTCTTTGATCTCTTCCAGCTCAACTTTTGTGGGCACATTCAGATGCCTCAAGATACCGGTCACAATTTTTTCTGTCCTTTCCTCCATTTCTTTTTTAAACTTTTTTGATTTTTCCTTCAGATCTGCAACTGTCTCTCTGGCTTCCTTTTCTGTAATCTCCCCCTTTTTGACAAGCTCGTCAATGACCTCCTGAATTTTTTCTGTTGTCATGAAGGCCAACCCTGTGCAAGCCAACATCGCTTTTTTAATAAAATCAGGCATGTCTATTTCCCCCTCCTTTGCATTTATTTTTCCTGTCCATACCGGATAAAGTTTAGCACATATAAAATGGGAATGTAAATATCACATTGTTTGGGTTTCAAAATGAGGAAAAGGGTTCGATCTTTCCCCATCATTTCTCCCCAATCATCAGGGCGGTGCCTATTTCTGTATCTTTTCTGTGGATATTGGATAGACCTGCCCCTTCCATCCACGTTCGTACCTCTCTCTCGGTATATGTGTCTCCAGCTTCGGTTCCCACCAGCATATTCAGGGCAAAGAGCGCCCCGAAGGCGGGAGTGGTTCGGTCTTCATCCATGATGAAGTCCTGGACAATTAGTTTGCCGCCTGGATTCAAGGCCCGGCAGGCCTTATCAATGAGGGTCTGATTCTGCTCAGGGGAATTGATATGGATAATCGCCGAGAGGAATAACAGATCAAAGCCCTTGCCGAGATCATCGGTATGGTAATCACCGACCACTGTCTCCACTTTATCAGATAACCCTTCCTCAGCAATGTATTTTTGAGTAATGGGAATCACGTTCGGCAGATCAAAGACCGTCGCCCGGAGGTCACCTTTTGCTCGGATGAAGGCCATGGCATAGGCGCTTGAACCCCCTCCCACATCGAGGATCCGGGAAACACGGGAGAGGTCAATCATGGCAACGACCGAAGGGGCGTGTCTGCGGGCACGCTCGTGCATGGCGGCAATAAAAGACCTCAACCAGTTATCACTTCTCTCATTTATGGGTCTCGCCACCACGGATCTCCCCTCACGCACAGCCTGTGTCAGGGTGTTCCAGGAATCCCAGAGATGGACATAGTGCATCAGCCCGGCCATGTATTCCGGTTTTCCCTTCACCAAAAACCGTAAGGTAAGGGGGGTGTTAGAAAATCGCCCTTTTTTCTTTTTCACTATGCCAAGGGTACAGAGGGCATTCAGTAGCCGGTCTGTGGCACGAGATTCTGTTCCCAGTGTCATCGCCACTTCCCCTCCCGATCGTTCCACATCGCCCATGGCTGTAAATAGATCCAGCTCAATAGCGCTCAATAATATCCTGCTGCCCTGAAAGGCCAGGGCCAGTTCTGTAATTTGATTTCCTAAAATGATATCCTTTCTCGCTGAGTTTACATCCATTTGTGTCTCCTCCTGTAGGCAGGGGTAAAAATTCTATGGCCGGAGAATAAACCTTCTCATGCTGATACTCATAAGCAATCCAATGCCTGTCAGGAGCACAACAATAGAAGAGCCCCCGTAACTCAAAAAAGGCAGGGGAATTCCCACAACGGGGAGCATACCCAAAACCATCCCAATATTGATAAATACCTCCCAAAAGATAAGCATGGTAATGCCAAAGGATATTAAGGTACCCACCATATCCCTCGCATGGAGGCCGATCTTTAAACACCACAATACCAATATTAAAAACATAATTATCAGGATCAGTCCCCCCAGAAAACCCCACTCCTCTGAAAAAACGGAAAAAACAAAATCTGTCTGCTGTACCGGCAAAAATTTCAGTTGCGTTTGGGTTCCCTTTAAAAATCCCTTTCCCAGGATTTGCCCGGAACCGACAGCGATTATTGATTGAATGATGTGATACCCGGAACCGAGGAAATCTTTTTCCGGACTGAAAAAGGTAACAATCCGCTCCTTCTGATAATCCTTCAGAAAATGCCAGCCCACGGGAATCAGCACAACGCAGCCGGCGGCAGCGCAAAGTAAGGACTTCCACTCTACACCAACAAATAAGACAATAGATAAGAAAAGGATGACCAGTATCAAGGCCGTACCAAGATCAGGCTGTTTCAGGATAAATAAGAACGGAATCACTACGATCAGAAAAGGGACGAAGAGTTCTCTCAAGCTATAGCCTTTATCTGTCTTATGGACATCAAAGTATCTTGCCAGTGCCAGTATCATCGTTAATTTTACTAATTCTGAAGGTTGAAAGGAAAATCCTCCTATGACAATCCACCTCTGAGAACCATGGGCTGCATCTCCGTACAAAAATACACCTATGAGAAGAAGGAGGGAAAACGCATAAATAATATAGGCGTAGCCACTAATAAGGCGATAGTCAATACAGAAGGCTACTCCCATACATGCAAGACCTATAAAAATCCATTGAACCTGCTTGATATAGAGGTGTGACTGCTTGAAATCGGCCAGACTATAACCTGTGCTGTAAATATTTAAAAGGCCTATAGAACTGATGAGCAACACTAGAATAAGGAGAGTCCAATCAAAATTTAAAAATAATCGGCGATCAAATTTCATTTTAGGTTCACGGTTCAAGGTTCAGGGTTCAAGGTTCAAGGTTAGAAAGCGATGAACCCGGAACCTTGAACCTGAGTAGTTACTTTAAGTTTAAAGTAGGCATCTATAATCTTTTTGGCAATCGGGGCAGCAACGGTTCCTCCGTGACCGGCATGCTCTACAATAACCGCCACCGCTATTTCCGGGTTTTTATACGGTGCGAAACAAACGAAGAGGGCGTGATCTCTGAGTCTCGAGGGAATGATCTTTTTTCTACGCGCCTTTCTATCCTCCGGCATACCAATAACCTGAGCGGTACCGGTCTTTCCACAAACATCCGCTTCCGCTCTTCTTGCGGCATATCCAGTCCCACCCCTTTCATTAACAACACCCCAAAGGGCATAATTCAGGATATCAATGTTTTTTCGACTGATGGGAAGGGAGGATTTTTTCTCAGGATTGAATGTCTTGAAAGGCCGACCATCCCCTGTTTCTATCCGTTTTACGATCCTGGGACGCCAGAGCGTTCCACCATTTGCCAGGGCGCAGTAGGCATTCAACAGTTGGATCGCAGTGACGGAGTTAAATCCCTGACCGATGGAAACGGAAATAGTTTCACCCATCTGCCATGGTTCGCCAAACTTGGTGAGTTTCCATTCTTTCGTGGGGATCAAGCCGCTCTTCTCCCGGGGGAGATCGGTCCCCGTAACCGCACCGAAACCAAAACCACGTGCATACCGGGCTAATTTATCAACACCGATCAACTTTCCCAAGTTATAAAAATAGACGTCGCAGGATTCTACAATAGCACGGTGCAGGTTGACCCAGCCATGGCCTTTTTTTTGCCAACACTGGTAAGTCCTGTTACCCAACTCGAACGATCCGGGACAGAAAAATTTTGTCTCCGGGGTAATCAATCCTTCCTCAAGGGCCGCGGCGGCGACAATCAACTTATAAGTAGAACCGGGAGGATACTGGCCCGAAATTGCCCTGTTTTCCATAGGGTGCCGGGGATCAGACGATAACTTTTCCCAATCTTCGAAAGAAATTCCTCCACTGAACAGATTTGGATCAAAGGATGGTGCACTTACCATGGATAGTATGGAACCATCGCGTGGGTCCATGACAACTACTGAACCTGCCCTGTCTTTCATAGCCTCCCAGGCAATTTTTTGCAGATATGAATCAATGGTCAGTACCATATTGTAACCGGGAACAGGTTCAATCTTTCCTATAACTTTAATCTCTTGACCACGGACATTGACTTCTACCTGTTTTGCACCACTTTTGCCTTTCAGATACCGATCGAAATACTTATCCAGGCCGTATTTGCCTATTGTATCACCGATGCTGTATTCATCTGATGTGTTTTTCCCCAATTCCTCTTGACAGATCTCGCCTGTATAACCGAGAACATGGGCCATCATCTCTCCGGCAAGGTATTGCCTGACGGAATTCACCTCAACGGCCACTCCCGGTAAATCCAGGGCATGTGTCTCCACGATGGCCAGTTTTTCTCTGCTGATATTTTTCTCCAGTTCGGCCGGTACAAAGCGCTTAACCTTTTTAGCAGAGGGTAAGTTGGTCGAAAAAGTTATGGCTCTTTCCGCATAAAGGTAGTTCAGTTTTTTAACCACATCATGGATGTTTTTGATACGATTGGGCACAAACAAAATATCAAAGGAGGGACGATTGTCTACCAGAACATACCCGTTGGTATCCATGATCAAACCTCTTAGTTGTTTGATTTTACGAAGTCGAACGCTGTTGTTTTCTGACCTCTGCTTTAACTCGTCCCCCTTGATGATCTGCAGATACCAGAGTCTGATAACCAGAATGGATAGGGCAACAGTCACAAGGATAAAGAGTGTCTTGAATCTCTGCCGGAATTCATGAGGTTCATGTCCTTCTAATAGATCTTGCATCCCCCCCATTTAACAACACCTCAAGCCGGAAGAATATATTAAAAAAAACCGGGCTAAGTACACTTATCACCAATGCCTGGGGTAGAAAAATTCTTAATATATGCTGGAATAAATTAACCCCATATATCAGTTCATTAAATAAAATGACAAGCAACTGCTCTAATAGTGCACATATTAAAGTAAAAATCACGATGAATGATTTCTTCTCTGGATATATCCTCGGATAAACGAATTTGGAAATAAAAAATAAAAAGGTATAAATGAAGGTGAAAAGACCGGAAATCGAACCTGCGATACAGTCAAGAAAAAAACCGAGGAGAAAGCTCAGAATAAACCCTTTTATTACTTTCAAGTGAAATCCAGCGTAAATTACCAATAGCAGGGATATCTCCAGGCTGATCTTGCCGAAAAACATAATGTCTGTTACGCTTACTTGAAATATAATCAATAACAAAGATAAAAGAGGCAGGAAAAATAGATAGCTCACTTCTTATCATCATTATCCGGCAAAAATACGAGAACTTCCTCTATTCTGGCAACATCAACGGACGGAGTTACCTCAACCTTCTGAAATAAGGCTGCATCCCTCTTATCTACACTCTTAACAAAACCGAGAAGCAATCCCTTAGGGAAGACACCTCCCATACCCGAGGAGATAACGGCATCTCCTACCCTGACATCATCAGTCTTAGGAACATATTTTAGGTGAGATATAAAACCCGAACCATGCAGGATACCCGGAGTCCTTGTTCTCTGAACCAGGGCGTCAATTTTACTATTTTCATCGGTGAGAAGCAGAATCTTTGATACATGCCACGATGCCTCTGTGATCCTACCTATAACTCCCTGATCCGCCGCAACCGGCAGGCCGATTCTTAAATTATGGGCGGTTCCCTTGTTGATTAATATCGTCTGGAATCCAGATAATTTGTTTCTGCCGACGACCATGGCAGTAATGGTAGAGTAATTGAGATTTTCTTTGAGTTTCAAAAGCTTTTGTAACCGTATCCCCTCAAGATAACCTTCCTGATACTGAATCAATTGCCCTGTTAACAGGATATTTTTCTTTTTGAGTTGCCTGTTTTCCTCTTCCAATCCCACCAGAAAGATGTATCGTTTCCACCCTTTTGTCAGTTCCTCGAAAGATGTGTTTATCACGTCCATCAAGGGCGCCGCTATTTCTAACACCAATTTTTTAAAAATGCCGGTCTCAGAAGATCTCTTTACACTGTGAAAGGTCAGGGAAAGAAGGACAATGATGAGAGTGAATACTATTATAATTAACTGATATTTTTTAGGTTTACTTTTCACGCCTGAATGGCAACTTCTTTCAGCACGTCCAGTTGGTCAAGGGCCATGCCAGCGCCTATAGCTACCGTCGAAAGGGGATCATCCGTTACCACAATGGGAAGACATGTTTCTTCTCTAATGAGAACATCTATATTTCTCAGGAGAGCCCCTCCGCCAGTTAAAACAATACCCCTATCAACAATGTCACCCGATAATTCCGGAGGGGCGTTCTCCAGGGCATCTCTTATGGCATCTACAATAATACGGATCGGTTCCATGATGGCCTCCCGTATCTCTTCCGAATTAATCTCCACAATTTTTGGAATACCCGATATCAGGTCCCTTCCCTTAACATCAGCTGTTCGTAATTCCTTTTCCGGATAGGCACACCCTATCGTTGTCTTTATAATCTCCGCCGATCGTTCTCCGATGAGAAGGCTGTACTTTCTTTTAATATACTGCACGATCTCCTCATCCATCTTATCACCGGCAACCCTGACAGACTTTGAATAGACAATACCTGACAGAGATATCACAGCAACCTCCGTCGTGCCCCCACCAATATCCACAATCATGGAGCTTATCGGCTCCGTTATCGGTAAGCCGGCACCAATGGCCGCTGCCATCGGTTCTTCAATGAGATAAATCTCCCTGGCGCCGGCAGATTCTACGGTTTCCCTGACGGCTCGCCTCTCAACCTGAGTAATGCATGATGGTACCGCCACAATGATCCTCGGACGAACCAGGGTTTTGCGATTGTGGACACGGAAGATGAAGTGCCTGAGCATCGCCTCTGTAATATCAAAGTCGGCAATTACACCATCTCTCATTGGTCTGATGGCAACGATATTACCAGGGGTCCGTCCCAGCATTTTTTTGGCTTCTGCACCGACAGCCAGGACCTTTTTCATACCTCTTGAATCTTTATGAACAGCAACCACTGAGGGTTCACTCAGCACGATACCCTTACCCTTCACGTAAACCAGAGTATTTGCCGTTCCTAAGTCTATAGCCAGGTCATTGGAAAACTTCCCCAAAATAAAATCGAGCAGCAAGGTCTTTCCTCCTCATGTTGTTTTTATGGAACATCAGTTAGTAAGTTTAGCGTAACTGCTCAGGTTGTCAGGTTCACGGTTCAGGGTTAGGGGTTGGCTTGCGTTCTTCATATTTCATTAGTCTAACCTTGAACCGTGAACCCCGGAACTTTGAACCTGAATAGTTACACCGATTACTTCTTATATCGTATTTTATTGCTCTAATCAATGCATTTTTCTAAAAGTTACAAAAATTATTGCATTTCACAGTCTACAATAACTATAATAACAACTTATATAAACCGCAAATGGAGGGCATTTACCATGCTGGAACTGATGAGGAAGCATGCGAGGAACTGGCTTATGAAGGTTATACTGGGGATTATCATTATTGTCTTTATTTTCTATTTCGGTACCATGGGCGGAAGACAAAAGGCTGAAACTATTGCCACCATTGACGGCAAAACTATAGCCATTGTAGATTTCCAGAGAGAGTATGAAAATTTGATTGATTTCTACCGCCGGCGCTATGGTGAGATGCTGACGGATGATCTCCTGAAGAAATTGAATCTCAAACAGCAGGCCTTCGATAACTTGATTCATCAGGCCATCATCCTTCATCAGGCCAATAAACTCAAATTAGAGGTTACCACTTCCGAGGTCACAGCCTCCATTCTTTCTCTTCCTGCTTTCCAGAGAAATGGTGTTTTTGATGACCGAATCTATCGGCAAATGTTGCGTTCTAATAAGATGACCCCCGAAGAATTCGAGGAGAGACAGAAAAAGTTATTAACCATAGCAAAGGTTGAGAATCTCATTTTTGATGCCGTCCAGATCTCAGATCAAGAGGTGTATGATCTGTATAGATTTCAGAACGAAAAAATTAATATAAATTTTCTTCAGTTCCCCCCGAAGGATTTTAAAGGGAAAGTTATGCCTTCACGAAAAGATTTAGAAGCATACCTGAAGGTGCATGGTAATGATTTCCGCAAACCTGAGGAAGTTCAGATCAAATATATTTCATTTTCAAGTGAGGAAGAGGCAAAAATGGCCCACGATACCATTTATCAGGAAGAAAATTTCGATGCATACGCCAACCAAAAAAAACTGAAGATCAACACTACGGGATTTTTCTCCCTGCATAACCCGCCGCCGGAATTCAGCCGGCTTAGCGACTTTGTCAGCGTCGCCTTCGGCCTGCAAAGGGATGAGATTAGTAAGGTCCTCTCAGACGAAAAAGGATACTATATCCTCAAGCTCATGACCAGAAAACCTCCTTACATACCAACCCTGAGTGAGATTGAAAGGGAGGTTGAAAGGCGTTATATTGAGGAAGAATCCAGGCGTTTGTGTAAACAGGAAGCTGAGATTGTCCTCAACCGCTTGAAAAAGGGCGAAGATGTTAAAAGTATATCCCGGCAAAAGGGACTAAAGGTAACAGAAACAGGATTCTTTTTGCCTGGCTCTGAGATACCCGAACTCGGTTCTTCACAAGAGCTAAGTAAAGCCCTCTTCCTGATATCTGAGAAAAAACCCTATCCGGACAACGTACTTAATGTCAATGGAAACTTTGTGATCATCCAATTCAAGGAAAAAGGGAAGCTTGATAACGATGACTTTGAAGTAAAAAAAGAACACCTAAAGAATATCCTCTTAGAAACCAAGAAAAACGAATATCTGCAGTCATGGTTGGAAAGCAGCAAGGTATCTATGCTCAAAGAAGGTAAGTTAAAGCTTGCAAGGGACATCAAAGAGCTATAAAAAATGAAAATAGGCAACTTATCATTAAAAAACAATATATTTCTGGCTCCCATGGCAGGTATTACAAACTTGCCGTTTAGAACTCTTGTAAGAGAATTCGGGTGCTCCCTCGCTTTTACCGAAATGATCAGCGCTGCTGGTCTGGTTAGAAACACGGGAAAAAGTTACCGGTATCTTGACAGCTCACCAGACGACAGGCCTCTCGGTGTGCAGATATTCGGGTCGGATACAGAGGTTCTTGCTGAAGCAGCACAGATCGTTACAGATCGAGGCGCTGATCTTTTGAATATTAATATGGGTTGTCCTGCTAAGAAGGTTGTCAGGACAGGTGCAGGGGCCGCCCTGATGAAGAATCCTTTGCAGGTGGCCTTTATCCTGCAGGCAGTGAGAAAGACCACCTCTCTGCCTTTGACAGTTAAAATCCGTTCCGGGTGGCATCATGACGACATGAAGGCTGTCGAGATCGCCCGCATCGCCGAGGATTGTGGGGTTGATACGGTAATCCTGCATCCACGCTCAGCGGAACAAGGATTTAGTGGTTCAGCAGACTGGGGTATTATTGAAAATGTGAAGAAAAATCTGCATATCCCCGTGATAGGAAATGGAGATATAAGAAGCGCCGAAGATGCCCTCAGAATGATGAATATGACCGGCTGTGACGGGGTTATGGTGGGAAGGGGCGTGCTGGGAAACCCTTGGATTTTTAAAGATATCACACTTTGCTTTGGAGGTCAGGATATTTTCCCCTCGCCTTCACTGTCAGAGAGAGAAATAATCATTAAACGTCATTTGAATATGGAGACAGATTACGCCGGTGGGGTTTTCGGGGTCAGAAGTTTCCGTAAACACCTCCTGTGGTATACGAAGGGCTTGAGGGATAGTTTTCAATTTAGACAAAAGGTCTTGACTTTTACAGATTGAGCTGATATCCATATAAACAATATAAGTATAAGCGTTAAAGCCGCGACGATAGAACGAACTGTGGGAAGGAAAAGTGGTGTATTGTGGAATTAGGAAAATTTAAAGAGTTAGAAGAAAAAATAAAAGACCTTGTCGGTAAGTATTCGGTACTAAAAAGAAGGAATCATGAATTAGAAGAACTTCTAAAAAATAAAGAGCGGGAACTGGGGGAGGCAAGCATTAGCGTAGAGAAAATAAACGAGGAAAGGGATGCTGTACGCACAAGAGTTGACTCACTTCTTGACTTGCTTCAGGATATAGATGTGTTGCCATAAATTTCTGAGGTTGCGTGTTTGAAAAAGCGCTTTAATGTCAAAATACTGGGGCAGGAACTTTCGGTTGTAAGTGATTCGGGGGATGAACATGTGGCAAATGTTGTCCGGTACATTAATGACAAGGTGGAGGAAATAGGAAAAGCATCATCTAATATTCATACCTTGA
This sequence comes from Syntrophaceae bacterium CG2_30_49_12, assembly GCA_001873675.1. Taxonomy (GTDB): domain Bacteria; phylum Desulfobacterota; class Syntrophia; order Syntrophales; family CG2-30-49-12; genus CG2-30-49-12. The sequence continues at coordinate 12,005 of MNZP01000145.1, forward strand.
ATGTTGCTATTCTGGTGGCTTTAAACATTGCCGATGAGTATTTCAAGCTTGGTGAAGTAAATAAAGGTATCTACAATCAGCTGGAAAGTAGATCAGAAGAGTTGATTAATCTTATAAATGAGATAAGTAGGTAGTTAGAGTAAAATTTATATCCCCTGCAATGTGCGTGCTTAACTGTTCGTTTTTTGAGCCAACACTTTGAAACCGGGGACCTTTCCTTGTTTGCGGTGTGCATGTCCACCAGCATCTCCTGATAGGAGGTGGAAAGCCTAAAGCAACAATAAGGTACCCACGTGGTCGAAAGGTTCAAAAAAGCGGTTAACACGGCATAGGCGGGGGTTTTTTTTCTGATAACTCCGAGAAAAGGAGGTGAAAGACTTTGCTGTACAGTAGCGTGATTATATTGACGATATTAGGATCAATTGCCGTCGGTCTGGTGTCAGGATATATACTGAGACAGAGACTTTCCAGAAAAAAACTGGAATCCTCAGAGAAACTTGCGAAAAGAATTATCGGTGAGGCAAAAAAAGAAGCGGAAACCATCAAGAAAGAAGCTCTTCTTCAGGTTAAAGAAAATTTCCTCAAATTAAAAACTGAATCTGAAAAAGATACGGAGGCCAAAAAGCTTGAACTTGACAATTTAGAAAAAAGGCTTCGCTCTAAAGAGGAAAACTTCGATAAAAAGACGGATCTCCTCTCCCAGAAAGAGGCAAATATGGAGAATAGGGAAAAAACCCTGATACAAAAAGAAACACAGCTCCATGAAAAGTACAACAGTTTAAATCGCATGATTGAGGAACAGAGAGAAAAGCTGGAAAAGATTGCAGGAATTTCCTCGGAAGAAGCAAAGGACTACCTTGCCCAGTCTATGGAAGCGGCGGCAAAACGTGATGCTGCTATTGCTATCAGGAAAATTGAGGAAGAAGCAAAGAGAGAAGCTGATAAGAAGTCCAGGGAAATAATTGCTTACGCCATTCAGCGCTACGCTGGTGAATTCGTCGCTGAGAATACCGTATCGGTGGTTAACCTACCTTCCGATGAGATGAAGGGAAGGATTATCGGCAGAGAAGGAAGGAATATAAGGGCTATAGAGGCTGCCACCGGCATTGACCTGATTGTTGATGATACCCCTGAGGCGGTTGTTCTATCAAGTTTTGATCCTATAAGACGTGAAGTGGCAAGAGTATCTCTCGAAAGGTTGATCACAGATGGCAGAATTCATCCGGGGAGGATCGAGGAGATTGTCAAAAAGGTGCGGACGGAGGTTGAAGGTGTTATTCGGGAAACAGGTGAACGGGCATCGTTTGATGTAGGGGTTCATGATCTCCATCCGGAGATCATCAATCTCCTCGGAAGTCTCAAGTTTCGCACCAGCTTTTCCCAGAATGTCCTCCAGCATTCTATAGACGTGGCATACTTGACGGGAATGATGGCTGCCGAGTTGAAGATGAATGTCAAGGAAGCCAAAAGGGCAGGACTGCTTCATGATATCGGAAAGGCAGTTGATCATAAGATAGAAGGAACACATGCGGCTATCGGGGCCGATTATGCTAAGCGATTTGGTGAATCATCGAATATTGTTCAAGCCATTGCCACTCATCATGATGATAGCCGAACCAATCCTATGTTGGGAGTTCTTATCCAGGCAGCCGATACCCTTTCAGCGTCACGGCCCGGAGCCCGCCGGGAGACGTTGGAGACCTATGTCAAGCGTCTGGAGGAACTGGAGAATATTGCCAATTCCTTCCGTGGTGTTGATAGGTGTTATGCGATTCAGGCCGGGAGAGAGATCCGTATCCTTGTGGAAAATGAAAAAATATCGGACAATGATGCCGTTATGCTCTGCAGGGATATTATCAAAAAGATTGAGGCGGAATTAACGTATCCCGGACAGATCAAGGTAACTGTTATCAGAGAAACAAGGATCTCAGGTCTTGCCAGATAGGAATACAACGTGAAAATACTATTCATTGGCGACATCGTTGGTAAACCGGGCAGGAAGGCTGTCCGGGAGATTCTTCCTCAAATAATTTCCCGCTATCAAATAGGTTTTGTAATTGCGAATTGCGAGAATGCGGCCGGGGGGTTCGGCGTGACCCGAGACATCGTCGAGGAACTTTACCAGAGCCGCATTGATGTCTTGACCTCAGGAAACCATATATGGGATAAAAAAGAAATTGTGGAATTTATTGAAGATTATGAAACACTCTTGAGACCTGCCAACTATCCTGAGGGCTCACCTGGTCGTGGAAGTGTAGTTATGCCCGCTCCCTCTGGAGGCCATGTGGGTGTCCTTAATCTGGCAGGGAGAATCTTTATGCAACCCCTCGATTGTCCATTTAGAACGGCGGAAAGAGAGATCGAGAAGCTCAGGAAGAAGGTAAAAATTATTATCGTTGACATCCATGCAGAGGCTACTTCAGAGAAAAAGGCCCTCGGCTGGTTTCTCGATGGCAGGGTCAGCGCTGTCCTCGGCACCCATACCCACGTGCAGACTGCCGATGAAAAGATCCTGCCGGGCGGTACCGCCTATATAACCGATGTAGGTATGGCCGGTCCTTTCAATTCCGTTATCGGGTTGAAGAAAGATGATGTCTTGCGAAGGTTTTTAACCCAGATACCAAACAAGTTTAACGTGGCCAAGGATGATGTGTGGCTTCAGGGGGTCGTGTTAGACGTTGATGGGAGTAGCGGTAAGAGTCTGGAAATTGAAAAGTTGAGTGTAAAGATGAAGGACTTAAGGGAAGACTGGGGCTTTTAATTTGAAGAGTGTGTACGATGTTTTTCTTGAAAGGGGATTTATCGAGCAGATTACGGATGAAGCGCTGATTCAGGATCTCCTTCACAATAATCGTATTACCTGTTATGCGGGCTTCGATCCAACTGCGGTAAGCCTGCATATAGGAAGTCTTGTTCCCATTATGGCCATAGCCCATATGCAGAGGCAGGGACACAGACCAATTGTCCTGGTCGGTGGGGGAACAGGTCTCATCGGTGACCCGAGTGGCAAGTCTGAGATGCGTCATATTCTCAAACCCGATCAAATCGCCCATAACACACAATATTTGGAAAAACAGCTCTCCAGATATGTTGATTTTAATGAGGGTAAGGCCGTTTTGTTAAATAACGCAGATTGGCTGGCAGACCTCAAATATGTTGAGTTTTTAAGAGATATTGGACGACACTTCAGTGTGAACAGGATGCTGGCCGCAGAGAGTTACAGGATACGCCTGGAAAAGGGCCTTAACTTTATAGAATTTAATTATATGCTTCTGCAGGCGTATGATTTTTTATATCTCTTCCAGCATTACGATTGTGTTCTTCAGATGGGAGGAAACGACCAGTGGGGAAATATGCTGGCAGGAGCCGATCTGATCAGAAGGGTTGAGGGGAAAACAGTGCACTGTATGACATTCCCCCTTCTTACGACTTCCCTGGGACATAAGATGGGCAAAACGGAAACGGGGGCAGTATGGCTTGATCCGGAACTGACATCACCTTATGAATATTACCAATACTGGATCAATACTGATGATGCCGATGTGGAAAGATTTCTGGCTCTTTTCACCTTTTTACCGATGGAAGAGATCAGGCAGACAAAAGGGCTGGCCAATTCTCAGTTAAACATGGCAAAGGCAGTGCTGGCCTTTGAGGCAACGAAAATTACCCACGGAGAAGATGCGGCAATTGCTGCATGGAAGGCATCGTCAGGGGCCTTCAAGACAAGGTCAGTTGATCCAGTGCTGTTTCCGTCAAGCAAGATCCCGCGGGGCGATGTTACCGGAGATATTTCGGCAATACCATCGATTACGAAAACCAGAAAAGACCTGGAAGCGGGCATTCCTGCCTTTAAACTCTTTCATGACGCTGGTCTGTGCGGCACCAGCGGAGAAGCCAGGAGGGTAATCGCCCAGGGCGGCGGATATGTCAATGAGCAGCAGATTACATCTTTTGAGGAAAGAATCGGCCTGAATCACATAAACGATCAGGCTGAAATCCGCCTGAGAAAAGGCAAAAAAAAGTATTTCATTATCAAAGTAACATAAAACGGATCCCGTCGTATCCAGGTATTGGACAGAGAAGCCCTGGAAGAGTTAGCCCGTGGAGAGAGGCGTCTTTCTTAAAGGGGGTAAGTATGTCTGTGAGGATACTGGTCGTTGACGACGAAGAAGACATCGTTGATTTGATTTCTTACAACCTTGAAAAAGAGGGGTTTACCGTCATCAAGGCCTATAACGGGGAGAAGGCCATAGAACTGCTTAAAACCGGCAAACCCAAGCTGGTTATTCTCGACCTGATGCTTCCGGGGATCAACGGGTTGGAAATATGCAGATTAATGAGGAAAAATCCGGGAATGGAATCTCTGCCGATTATCATGTTGACGGCAAAGGGTGATGAGGTGGACAGAATACTGGGTCTGGAGATGGGGGCCGATGATTACATCACCAAGCCCTTCCACGTCAGAGAGCTTATTGCCCGGGTACGGGCGGTTCTGCGAAGGTCCGAAGAACGTCCGGAAACTGACAAAGCGGAAACCTTTACCTTTAAGGGTCTCCATATAGATTACAACAGTTATGAGGTTACCGTTGATGGGAAAAATGTTGAGCTTGGCCCTACGGAAATCAAGCTGCTGAGATTTCTCACCCGGCACCCCGGCAGGGTTTACAGTAGGGATCAACTCTTAGACTACGTTTGGGGAGATGAGGCCTTTGTGGAACCACGAACAGTAGATGTCCATATCAGCCGGCTGAGAGCAGAAATTGAAAAGGATAAAAACAAACCGCAGTATGTTCTTACTGTCAGAGGGATCGGCTATAAGTTTGCCAACATAAGATATAAAGATCAACCAAAAATTACTTGACAATAATTGAGAGTTGTGATTAGTACGGCACGTTTTTCTACTTCAAAAGTGGGGAGAAAATAGTGATCGCAAGCGGTATTGCAAAACGTTACGCCCGGGCATTTTTCGGGATAGCCGAGGAAAATAATCAGTTTGAGAAGTACTACGAGGAACTTGAAAATTTTGCTTCCTGCCTTTCGGAAAATAAAAACCTAAAGGAATTGTTGTCTAATCCCATTTTTGACCGGGCTGACAAAAAGGCCGTCATAGAAGCAGCATTGCAGAGGATTAGTGTCTCAAGTATGACTGCTAATTTTTTAAAGTTGTTGATTGATAAACAAAGGATGGGCATCTTTTTTGATATAGTCGGTTGTTACCGGGAGTTCATGGATCATGCTCTCAGAAAGGTAAGGGTTGACGTTAAAACGGCCTTCCCCTTATCTGCTGAGTTAACGAAGGACCTCCAGAAAGGTTTGGAAGAGCTGACCGGTAAGAAGGTGGAAATGACGGTAGGAGAAGATGTGTCATTGGTAGGTGGTATTGTGGTGAGGGTTGGGGATACGCTTTACGACGGAAGTGTTAAGACGCAATTGGATAATATAGGGAATTTCTTAGGTGCCTAAAGGGGAGGGATAGTGTATGGAGAGAATTAGGGCAGAAGAAATAAGTGAGATAATTTCCAAACAGATTAAAGATTACGAAAAGAAATTAGACATCAGCGAAACAGGAACGGTACTGTCAGTGGGAGACGGCATCGCCAGGGTCTACGGTGTGGAAAACGCAATGGCCATGGAATTGCTCGAATTTCCCGGTGGGATACTGGGTATGGTTCTAAACCTCGAAACAGATAATGTAGGAGTTGCTGTCCTGGGAGAGGTTACACATATTAAAGAAGGGGATATCGTAAAAAGGACAGGCAGGATTGCGCAGGTTCCTGTGGGGGAAGCCGTCCTGGGTCGTGTTATTGACGCAACCGGCGCACCGCTCGACGGGAAAGGTCCCATAGAAGTAACTGAGTTCAGAAGAATAGAGATGATTGCCCCTGGTGTTATTCAGCGCCAACCGGTTAACGAGCCAATGTACACCGGCCTGAAGGCTATTGATGCCATGACGCCTATCGGAAGAGGGCAGAGAGAACTTATCATCGGCGACAGACAGACAGGAAAAACGGCGATCTGTATAGATGCCATCATCAGACAGAAGGATACGGGTGTTAAATGTATCTACGTTGCCATCGGTCAAAAGAAATCAACGGTAGCCCGGGTGGTGGAAAACCTGAGGAAGCATGATGCCATGTCCTATACCTGTGTCGTTTCAGCCTGTGCCAGCGATCCGGCAACTCTGCAATATATTGCGGCATATTCAGGATGCAGCATTGGTGAATATTTCCGAGATAAGGGAGGGGATGCCCTGATTATTTATGATGACCTTTCCAAACAGGCTGTCGCTTACCGGCAGATATCACTCCTCCTTAGAAGGCCACCGGGGCGAGAGGCTTACCCCGGAGATATCTTCTATAATCACTCGAGGTTGTTAGAACGGGCAGCCCGGTTGAGTGACGAGCTTGGAGGCGGCTCTCTGACGGCGCTCCCAATCATTGAAACACAGGCAGGTGATGTTTCCGCCTATATACCCACCAATGTTATTTCGATCACCGATGGCCAGGTCTACCTTGAACCGAACCTGTTCTTCTCCGGTATCCGGCCGGCGATCAATGTTGGTTTGTCGGTTTCAAGGGTAGGTGGCGCCGCTCAGGTGAAGGCCATGAAACAGGTGGCAGGAACGCTGAAGCTTGATCTTGCCCAGTACAGAGAATTGGCCACTTTTGCCCAGTTTGGGAGTGACCTGGATAAGGCAACTCAGCTTCAACTATCACGAGGTGTCCGTCTGGTAGAGATCTTAAAACAGCCTCAATTCCAACCCATGTCCCTTTCAAAGCAGGTTGTCATTCTCTTTGCCGGTACGAGGGGTTTCCTCGATAAATACGAGATTGAAAAACTGAAAGATTATGAGCCTCAGCTTCTTTCTTTTATAGAGAGTAAGCACCCTGAGATCATACGAGAAATTGAAGAGAAAAAGATTATCAGCCCCGAACTTGAAAAGAAGATGAAAGACATACTGATGGAGTTCGATTCTGTCTTTTAAGTCGTAAGTCGTATGTCATATGTCGTATGTTGAGGGAGTAAGCTTAGATGGCTGCATTGAGGGATATCAAGAGAAAGGTTACCGCAGTTCAAAAAACCAGGCAGATCACCAAAGCCATGAATATGGTGGCTGCTTCAAAGTTTAAATTTTCTCAGGCAAGAATGGTAAATTTCAGGCCCTATGCGGGTAAATTTATGGAAGTTCTCATGAGTCTGGCACTTCGTGTAGAACCGGATGCCCACCCGCTTCTCGCCGTAAGGGAGCCTAAAAAGCTCAGAGTGATCAGCATGACATCCGACAGGGGGCTCTGCGGAGGGTTTAATACAAATCTGATCAAGGCTACAGAGCGGTTCATGGCAGAAAAGGCGCGAGAAGGTAAAGAAATAGTACTGATCCCTATCGGGAGAAAAGGGAGAGATTACTTCCGAAAGAGGGCAAAAATTACAAACGAGTGGGTGGATGTATTCGGGCGATTTGACATGACCCTCGCTGTGGAAATAGCGGAAGATGTTATCCCTCCCTTTGAAAAGGAGGAAGATGATGAATTGTACATCATTTACAACGAGTTTCGCAACGTAGCTGTTCAGAGACCGATGATAGTAAGGATACTTCCCCCTCCTTCCCTAAATCAGAATGCAGAAAGCGCCCCTGACAGAGGTCTTGATTATATTTATGAACCAAGCGCCGACGCTTTGCTGGAGAAGTTTCTTCCTATGTACGTTCACAACATGATCTACAGGGCGCTCGTGGAGACATCTGCCGGGGAAAATGGCGCCAGAATGGCTGCTATGGACAATGCAACCAAAAACTGCGATGATCTGATTAACAACCTGACTTTGAAATACAACAAGGTAAGACAGGCAGCTATCACCGCAGAGCTGATGGATATTGTGGGCGGTACGGAAGCTCTGGCCAAGGGATAAAATCAATTCAAGGTTCAGGGTTCAAGGTTCAGGGTTCAAGTGAAAACCTTTGAACCTTTGAACCTTAAACCTCAAGGAGATAGGTATGAATACAGGAACGGTTGTACAGGTAATAGGACCGGTTATTGACGTGGCATTTGGGGAGGGGAATCTCCCTGCGATTCTTAATGCGATTACCATCACCAATCCCACCATTAATGATGAGGAGGACAACCTGGTCGTCGAGGTTGCCCAGCATGTGGGTGATAATGTCGTCAGGTGCATCGCCATGGACATCACCGACGGCCTCGTCAGGGGTATGAGAGCAAAAGATACGGGCCTACCGATCAAAGTGCCGGTGGGACGTGAATGCCTCGGCAGGATACTGAACGTTGTCGGCAGACCTGTTGATGGTTTGGGTCCTGTGGAGGCAAAAAATTATGTGCCGATTCACAGAGAAGCGCCGACACTGATCGAACAGGACACATCCGTGCATGTTTTGGAAACGGGAGTCAAGGTTATTGACCTGCTGGTGCCTTTTCCGAGAGGCGGAAAGATGGGGATGTTTGGCGGCGCAGGTGTCGGCAAGACCGTGGTAATGATGGAGATGATCCATAATATTGCCATGCATCATGGCGGTATTTCCGTATTCGCCGGTGTTGGCGAAAGGACCCGTGAGGGTAACGATCTTTATCTCGAGATGAAGGAATCAGGCGTTATAAAACAGGCCGCCCTTATCTATGGTCAGATGACTGAACCGCCGGGAGCAAGGGCAAGGGTGGCAATCACAGCCCTTACCGCGGCGGAGTACTTCAGGGATGTGGAAGGCCAGGATGTGCTTCTTTTTATAGACAATATATTCAGATTTACCCAGGCAGGTTCCGAGGTTTCTGCGCTGCTCGGCAGAATGCCTTCCGCTGTCGGCTATCAGCCAACCCTGGCTACAGACCTGGGGGAACTTCAGGAAAGAATTACATCTACCAATAAGGGATCAATTACCGCTGTTCAATGTGTATACGTCCCCGCTGATGACCTCACAGACCCGGCGCCGGCAACAACCTTTGCGCATCTCGATGGAACGGTCGTTTTGTCGAGACCGATCGCTGAATTAGGAATTTATCCCGCCGTGGATCCCCTTGATTCAACGTCCCGTATACTGGATCCGAACGTCCTGGGGGAGGAACATTATCAGGTGGCAAGAAAGTTGCAAATGACGTTGCAAAAATACAAGGATCTCCAGGATATTATCGCCATCCTCGGTATGGACGAACTTTCGGAAGAGGATAAATTAACGGTAAGCAGGGCAAGAAAGATGCAGAGGTTTTTGTCCCAGCCCTTCTTCGTGGCTGCTCAGTTTACAGGCACCGAGGGTAAGTTTGTGCCTGTTACTGAGACCGTCAGAGGTTTCAGAGAAATCCTTGAGGGCAAGCATGATGAACTGCCGGAACAGGCATTTTATATGGTAGGCGGCATTGAGGAAGCGGTGGAAAAAGCGAAGAGGCTTGCAGATAGTGCAGAGTAGTAGAGTAGTAAGGAGGCCGGAGGATTTTAAATGTCTGACGAACCTGTTGTAATCCTCGAAATTGTTACCCCTGAAAAGATGGTCTTCAGCGGAAAGGTGGAACAGGTAACAATACAGGGAAGTGAAGGTCAGTTTGGTGTACTAAAGGGACATGCACCCCTTCTCAGCGCCGTTGAGATTGGTGAGCTGAATTTTACCCGGGATGGTAAAAAAAATTACTATGCCGTAAGTACCGGTTATGCAGAAGTTGCATCCGATAAGGTAACCGTTCTGGCGGAAGCGGCCGAGAGGTCTGATATGATTGACAGAGAAAGAGCGAGGAGAGCTAAAGAGGCGGCAGAAACCAAGCTACCTAAAATGTCCCGGGAAGATGCCGATTATGAAAGGGTGAGGGCAGCCCTGATGAGGGCTATAACAAGGCTCGGTGTTTCAGAGAAGCCGTAGCCCCAGGAATTTGGAAGTTTTAATATTTCTTTATTCTCCCTCCTCGCTAAGAAGATGCCTGAG
>MNZP01000053.1 GCA_001873675.1 Syntrophaceae bacterium CG2_30_49_12
TACCTGGGGAAATGCCATTGCCGGACCGTTGCCGGAGGCGAAAAAATTAGGGATAAAACTGGTGGCCGACAGGTCATCAGGAAAACTCCTCGGCGCCCAGGCGGTTGGTGAAATGGGCGCTGTCAGCAGGATCAACACCCTCTCCTGTGCCCTCTGGTCCGGTATGGACCTTGATGAGATCGCTTACCTCGACCTTGCCTATTCACCATTCTTCGGCGGGGCATGGGATGTCATTCATCTTGCCGCGCAGGCCCTAAAAAAACAGCTATATTATTGAAGATGCATTAGGAAAGCTTCCATATTTGGGACAGACTATCAGCCACGGCAAAACCGGTACGGGTGGGAGACAGGTAACCGTCTTTAATAACGACCAGTCCCGCCTTATCGAGTGTAGCCCGTATGTCGCCGTTTTCAGATAAGAGGTCACATTGATACCGGGCGGAAAAATCTATTAGGTGGATCCCCTTTTTTGTGCGGAGGCCAAGGTAAAGGGCTTCCATTTGCAACTGCCCGTCTGTAAGGGTTTCCGCTCCCTCAACGGGTGCTTTCCCCCTTCCCAAGTCTCTGATATATTGATTGACGGATCTATGGTTCCACCAACGTCTGTTGTCCCTAAAGGAGTGGGCGGCGGGACCAAGGCCGAGGTAAGGTGTATGGTTCCAGTATTTCTGGTTGTGTCTTGATGCCGCGCTAAGATTTTTTGCAAAGTTCGATACCTCGTAATGGACATATCCCGCATCCTCAAGGGTTTCGGATGTTGTTAGGAACAGTTCATGCTGTATTTCTTCCCCGGGAAGGGAAAATTCTCCCCTTTGCTGCCTTATCCCGAGAGGCGTACGGGCTTCCATGGTCAACTGATAACAGGAGAGGTGCGCCACATCAAATGATACGGCCAGCGACAGGTTATCGAGCCATGATTGCCTGTCCTGCCCAGGGACACCGTAGATCAGGTCGAGTCCCATATTGTCAAATCCGGCTTTTTGAGCAGATTCAATGGCCAGTACGGCATGACTCCTACTATGTCTGCGTTCGAGAAATGACAGTACCTCCTCGTCAAAGGACTGGACGCCGATATGGAGACGATTCACCCCTAATTGACGGAGAGATTCAAGATACTTGCGGTCAACATCTGCCGGATTGACTTCCACTGTAATCTCCGTATCTGAGGCAAAGGAAAATATCTTATCAATCTGCGACAGAATGTTTGTGAAATCTCTTATCGTAAGGACAGAAGGAGTGCCCCCGCCGAGATAGAGGCTGTCAAACCGGTCCATCTCCCGGCGGTAGATTTCCATTTCTCTTTCGAGCGCCTTCAGGAAATCGGGAATCTGATGGAGGGAAGTTACGGAATAAAAGTCACAGTAGCCGCACTTGCTCCGGCAGAAGGGGATGTGGATGTAAAGACCGGCGGTCTTGGATTTGTTCAACTGTTGTTTTGAATTTTGTATTTTGGTCATTTGATATTGTTAAAGACTTACGACTTAAAAGTTAAGAGGTTTTTGCCAAATAGCCTTTAAGTGAGCGATGTCCTCCTCGATGATCCGTTCTCCCCTAATCCCGTTTATCTTTAACAGACCTTCGGAAAGGACCGTCCCGATCCGGCTTACCGCGGAGCAGCCGTCCATCATTTTCTCGAAGCGCCGCCTTGAGGCGGGGGAGATGGTGACGACAAATCTGCTCTGGGATTCTGCAAAGAGGAGGAAGTCGTCCCGGTCAATACCCTCTGAGGGAACGAGGGACAGATCCGCCGCCAATCCCAATCCGCCGGCAAAGGCAGTTTCGGCAAGGGCGACACCAAGCCCCCCATCGGAGATGTCATGACAGGAGGCCACAAGACCCGCCCGGATAGCCCGACTCAGGGCCTCATACAGCATCTTAGCATCTTTCGCCCTGACCTTTGGAACCTGATTCCCGATATGGCCGTGCATCGCGTACCACTCGGAACCGCCGAGTTCAGGATAGGTAGCGCCGAGGATGTAGACGAGATGGCCCGCCTCCTTGGCGTCCATCGTGACGGCCCGCCTCACATCTTCCATCTTGCCGATAATAGAGAAAAGGAGGGTGGGAGGGATCGAGATCTTTATTCCTCCGATCTGGTAGTCGTTTTTCATGCTGTCTTTTCCCGAGATGCAGGGAACGCCGTAGGCTGTCGTGTAATCGTAGAGGGCCATGTTTGCCCGGACAAGCTGGGCCAGCTTGTACTCGCCGTCGGGGGTCTTTTCCGACCGGATCGGATCGCACCAGCAGAAATTGTCCAGCCCGGCCATCCGGTCGAGAGAGCCGCCCACGGCGATGCAGTTTCTTATCGCCTCGTCAATGGCGCAGGCTGCCATGTGGTAGGTGTCAATGTCACTGTAACGGGGACAGATACCGTTGGCTATTACGACACCCTCAAAGGAATCGAGGAGGGGACGGATCACCGCGGCATCGGAAGGCCCGTCATTAGCGATGCCGACCAGCGGCTTGACAACGCTTCCTCCCTGTACCTCGTGGTCGTACTGTCTGACGACAGACTCCTTGCTGCATATATTCAAGCGGGAGAGCATGTCGGCCAGGGCCTGTCCCATATCCCCCGGCTCCGGAAAATCCGGTTCCTCATGCCGTGGCGGCGACCACTTCGCCCGCAACCGCATCTGGGGAAGCCCTTCATGGAGGAAGTACATCTCCAGGCAGGCCACGGTTCTATCCCCGTAGAGGACGTGAAACTTCCCCGTATCGGTATATCTGCCCAGGACGGTGGCTTCCACGTCCATCTTCCCGGCCAGGGCAAGAAAGGCATCTGTCTTTTCCGGAGCTACCGCGAGGGTCATCCTCTCCTGGGATTCGGAGATGAGAATCTCCCAGGGCATCAGGCCGGGATACTTCAGCGGCGCCTTTTTCAGGTCCATCTCGCAGCCGCCGGAGAGACGGGCGGTTTCGCCTACCGAAGAGGAGATGCCTCCGGCGCCGTTATCGGTGATGCAGCGATAGAGATCAAGGTCTCTTGCCATCAGGAGGAAATCGGTCATCTTCTTCTGCGTGATGGGATCGCCGATCTGGACGGCGGTCACAGGAGAACCCTCATGCAGTTCTTCCGAAGAGAAGGTCGCCCCGTGGATACCGTCTTTGCCGATCCTGCCGCCGGTCATGACGATCAGATCGCCGGGCAGGACCTCTTTCGTGTGTGTCGGCTCTCCCCGGATGCGTGAAGGCATGATCCCCCCTGTCCCGCAATAGACGAGGGGTTTCCCTAAGTACCGCTCGTCAAAGACAATGCAGCCGTTGACGGTGGGGATGCCGCTCTTGTTTCCCCCGTGTTCCACCCCTTCCCGGACTCCTTCATAGATGCGCCGGGGATGGAGGATCCGCTTCGGCAGCGGTTTTGCGTATGTGGGAGGGGCAAAGCAGAAAACGTCGGTATTGAAGATCAGTTTTGCCCCTTTCCCCGTACCGAAGGGGTCTCTGTTCACGCCGACGATCCCGGTAAGGGCGCCGCCGTAAGGATCGAGGGCCGAGGGGGAATTGTGGGTCTCCACCTTGAAGACCAGGTTATAGTCGTCATTGAATTTAATGATGCCGGCATTATCGGCAAAGACGGAACGGCACCAGTCATTGATGCCCAGACGCTCTCTGATTTCCCTCGTGGCCCTCTTTATATAAGTGTCGAAGAGGGAATTGATATTGGTGGCTCTGCCCTGCTCATCTTCGTAGGTGATGAGGCTGTTGAATATCTTGTGCTTGCAGTGTTCGGACCAGGTCTGGGCGAGACATTCCAACTCGGCATCGGTCATTTTCTCACCGAGACCGGCTTTTCTCCTTTCCCTTACGATCGCCTCATCTTTCAGATAATCACGGAAAGCTTTCATCTCCTCGAGATTCAGGGCCAGGATCCTCTCGTTGCTGATCCGCAGCAGCGACTGATCGTCTACATCCAGATCAATCTCTTCCGCCTGCGGCAGGCCGGCGACCGCCACCCGCGGCACATAAGGCGCAATCCCCTTTTCTCTGTCCCATGCCCTGCCGTCCACAATCTCATAACGTTCGATGAGTTCGTTGGCAAGGAGGGCAGAGGCGATTCTTTCCGCATCCGTCCTGCCGATCGGACCCCTGATCACATACTGCCTGGAGGTATAAACCCCGGCGAGGCGCCCCGATGACCTTCCCAGGAGTAGTTCTATGGCTTCCCTTGCCGTTTTCCCCACGTTATCTGTGACGCCAGGCTTGAAACCCACCTCGATCAACCAGTCAAAACGGTCGGCAAGTCCATTGTTGATGGCAAAATCATGAATAATGGGATCGGAGAGGGAACCGTGGGCAACCTTTTTCAGCTCCTCCCCTGTGAGCCCGTCGTCAGCGTCAATGGTATAGACCTCAATAGTCTTTACCTCATTTACGTGGATATCAAGATGCTCGATGATCCTTCTTCTAACCTTTTCCCCGAGGGCGTCCCTCACCCCTTCTTTAAAGCCGATTTCTATCCTGTCCGCCATCTGTTTTTCCTTGGTTTCTTTATCCCTGTATCCATCTTCTTCTCAAAAAGGTATATTTCTCTTTTGCCATAAGAGGGAGAAAATTTCAATTAGAATAGTAGGGCTTGATTTTTTTCTTTGGCACAGTCCTGTTATTTCCCCGTTGACATCCGTTCCATGTTAAACTAATTATCATGCCGGGGCGCCGCCCCGCAACGATGAAAATCTATTAGGGAAAAGAGCTCTACCGTCCATGATTGATTACAGGGAATTTACCGTGGCTGTCGCCAGGGAAGCGGGAACGGTTCTCAAAAAAACGTTGAACAAGAAGCATACCGTTGCCTACAAGGGCGAGATTAACATTGTCACAGAAGCGGACCGGATATCAGAAGATTTGATTATCGAAAGGATTTATGAAAGATTTCCCCTTCATGATATTCTGGCGGAAGAATCCAAAGAGACCGACAGTGGCTCAGACTTTCGCTGGATTATTGATCCCCTTGACGGGACAACAAATTACGCCCATGGTTATCCTGTTTTCTGTGTGT
>MNZP01000180.1 GCA_001873675.1 Syntrophaceae bacterium CG2_30_49_12
CCACAAGGCGGTCACTCTCCTCGATGACCGTGGCCGCCATCTCTCGTTAGATGTCAATGTCCTGTTTGCCGGTCAAGGTCGTTTCCGCGATACCCCGGATGCGGGTGAGAGGACTGCGCAGGTCATGGGCGACGTTATCGGTAACCTCTTTCAACTCCCTGACCAGCGTCTCTATCCGCTCGAGCATCTCGTTGAAGGCAAACGCCAGTTCCTCTATTTCCACACCTTCCTTGCCAAGCGAGACACGCCGGCTGAGTTCCCCTTTCCCGATCCCGGTCGCGGTCCGAGTCACCTTCTGAACGCCAGACATGGCTTTTCTGGCCGTCAGCCAGCCGACAAGGCTGCCGCAAATCAGCATCACCACCAGAGCGGTTCCGAAGGTCTCCTGATACCTCTCCATTAGAAGCTCGTTATCTCCCAGTGTCATGCCAAGTTGGAGCACGTTGCCGTCGGCAGTCGGTGTCGAAAGGATACGCGCCTTGTGCCGGTGGCCGGGAACGAACACCGTAAAGTAACGGACACCGTTTTCCTGCATGGTTGTGGGGTGCAGAGGAATCGGAGCGAGACCTTTCCAATCGCTCATATCCGAAGAAGTGATTATCTCCTGCTGCGGTGAGAGCAATCGGAAGAATGATCTCCTTTCACCGGACGATTCTGCTTCTCTTTGAAATTCGGCGGATAGCCCTTCAACGCCATAATCGGTATAGAGAGACGCAAACTCATTGGCCTCACTGAGCAGTTCCTCATCTATGCGTTGTTTGAGGCTGGACGTGAGAGAAATATAGACGGCCAGGAAGACGACCAGCGACAATCCGCCGAATAGTCCCGCGTACCAGAGGGTCAGACGAAACGTGAGGGTCCGGAACAGCCTACTTTTTTTCTTCCAGCACATATCCCACTCCCCGCATGGTGTGAATCAGGGGGTGATTGAAATGGCGGTCGATCTTGTCACGCAGCCGGCAGATCCGCGCCTCGACCACATTGGTCTGGGGATCGAAGTTGTAATCCCAGAAGTGTTCCATGATCATCGTTTTCGATATGACCCGCCCGGCATTTCGCATAAGGTATTCGAGCAGGGCGAACTCCTTCGGCTGCAGATCAACCTCTTGGCCGGCGCGGTAGACCTTCCTCCTGACAATATCCATCCTGAGATCGCCGACGGTGAGCATGGAAGGCTCGGACGCAAAGCTTGCCCGCCTGATGAGCGCCTGGACGCGCGCTACCAGTTCTGAAAAGGCAAACGGTTTGACAAGGTAGTCGTCCCCGCCTGACTGGAGGCCCTTTACACGGTCGTCAACGGCGGTCCTGGCACTAAGGATGATAACAGGAGTCGAGACTTTTCTACGTCGCAGTTCCTCAATCAACTCTATTCCGTCCAGTTTCGGCAGCATGATGTCCACGACGGCGACGTCGTAAGCCTCCGTTGATCCCAGGTGCAGGCCTTCCTCGCCGTCGGCTGCGCAATCCACGGCAAAGCCTTCCTGCCTCAGCCCCTTCATGATGAACGAGGCTGTTCGCTTGTCATCTTCGACAAGAAGTATCCTCATTGTAACCCGACGCTCTAAAACTTCACCTGGGGGGTAATCGGGGGACATAACAATTATTGTCATCGAACTGCCGGAAATTGGTATTATGTCCCCTGATTACCCGAAGCATTACCCTTAAACCCCGGCTTACTTGAACCCAGGATTGAAACGACGCTAAGGCATCGTTTCAATCCTTATTTGTTCGGCAGCTTGCCTCATAGCTCTAAGATCAACAACATATTGTTTTTCATTGTGTTTTTTGGCTCTCAAATAGGCAGCAAGAGCCTTCACATCGTAGCCATATTCGTTTGCGATACCGTCTTTGATTTTCCAGAGTTCTTTTATGATTTCATCAGCCATTTTCATATACCCCCATGAGTTCTTGAGGTGTGCATATTTCAGGATATCCATATTTATTTTCTTGGCAAATTTTCCTGATTAATGGTTTCGTTTCGGCGTTGTCAATATGCCGGTAATTCCACGTAAGGAGATAATCAAGTCCATGTACGGCGGACAGAGCAATATGTAAAGAATCACCAATGGCTTTTTGGGGGATCGCTCCAGCAAGAATAATCGCTTCGGAAAACAGAATGACCTCGTTAGTTACAGCGAGCAGGGGAATTTCATCTAAGGCTTTGAGCCTCCTTGCAGCCGCTATATCATCGCCTTTTCCGGCCTCTTCAATTACGATGTCAGAAACAAATAAATCGAACCTGTCCCGTTGGGTGTCCCACCAATCAATGGTGACTTTTTGCCAAGCTGCTGCCAATAGGTCACTGGACGGTTTAGCCGTTAAGTATGAGACAATCGATGTTTCAATATAAACAGTTTTCTTAGCCATTGCTATCAATTTTCCCCTTTAAGATCATCTTTAAGTCGCCGAACGACCAAGCTCACTGGCGGGGATGGAGCGCAGCGGAATCCCCGTCCAGTGCAGCGCCTTGTTAGCAGGTAATCAGTGAATTATACGCCTTGCTTGTAAAACGTAGAGATTGTTGTCAGCAAAGGCCCACTCAACATCAACAGGTCCACCAAACTTCTCTTCAATTTCAAGACTAACAGTGACAACGGTCCGTATGTTACCAGCCACCTCATCCAAGTCTGAATTGGGCGATTTATCAACTTTCATGTCTCCAGTCTGACGGTCAACGAAAAACCTATGTGGCAGCACATGCCCCTTGGTAAGAAGTACGTTTGTCCCTGCAATCGCCTCGACTACAAGGATGTCACCATGGGTGAATCGGGAATCGCTGGTAATACATACACCGGAAAACTCAGGATGAAGCATCTTTTGTAGTACCACCGATCCACAGTATTTGCAGCCCGCCCGCTTGTCATTCACTTGTAGGAACTCCTTCAAAACATCAGGAAGCTCATCCAGGCTCACGTCCAAGAACGTCTCGAACCGACCGGCCGCCGACGTTTTGTCCGCATCCTCATCGATAGAACTGCTCCGCACAGCGAGCCTTTCTGCTTGTTTAACTGATAGACGTGTTCTTATCCACGCCTTCAGATCATTGATTTCTATCAAGTCATTGTCTTCCAGAATGCGCCGAACCTTCTCACTATCCAGAATCACAAAATCCGGCACTCGGCATCCCATTTCGATCAGTCGAATGAGCCCACGTGCTTTGCCACCAACATCTTTCTGCGAAACACTTGCCAGACTAATCACCGCATCGGGTGTCTTATCAGCAGATTGAACAATACGAACTTCGCCCTTTTCAGCATTAACCTCCAGTGTGTCACCGTCAGCTACATGATCAAGAAGACCTCTGATGCCAATGACTGCAGGAACCCCAAGTTCCCTACATATAAGGGCGGCGTGAGATGTCACGCCACCTTGCTCCGTAAGCACAGCCCCGGCTACCTTGAGCAAGTTAATCAGGTCTGGATCCGTTGATTGGCTGACGAGAATTTCCCCAGCCCTTAGACCTCCTATGGCTGCATCATGTGCACGAATCACGATTTTGCAGGTACCAGTTACTCTGCCGCGACACGCTACGACGCCCTTCAGCACCTTGCGGTCACGGCCACGCATCGTTTTCCTTTCCATCTCACGCAGAAGCCGGGGCACAATTTCTCCCGCTATCACAGATGACTTGCCATCAAGGGCGTAGTAAATACATCCATCACACCGCGATTCGGCCTCATGCGGAACGGCTCCTTTGTCAATCGATGCAAGTACCTCTTCTGGCAGTAGATTTCTAATCTGCCACTCGGAGCAATTGAGACGGCGAGCGATTTCTTCAATCATCAAATCCAAGTAGTAAAAATTCCTTAACTGGATGTATCGCCGAAGGAGTTTCACTGATCCGATCTGTGGGTATAACTCGAACAGTTGCCGGTGCCTTAGATCAAACCTCAGATCATCTAGAAGTGCGGCCCTCTCATCACGATTGGCCTTTAAGCGGTCTCGGATGAGTCCTATGTCTTCACCGTCAAGGTTTTGCTTTAAAGTGTCGGCAACCCTGTGTATTACGTTTGTCACATCTCCGAGACCTCTGTCCCCGTAACCATGATAGTTCAGATACTTCCATTTTGCGTGATACGCAGAGAATCTATCGAGCAAGTTGTATGGAAGGACCATTCTAACTCTGCGCGGATCGCTCAGAATGAGAGCGCGCAAAGTTTCATCTTCTCGTACTCTCAAAACAAGTTCCGTTAACTCATCAATCGACTCAGACAGAATGCTAGGGACAACAGGCTGAGTGATCTTGTCAAATATATACCCACAGTCAGATGAGTAATTTGTAGCTTCCTCTGTCAAATGGAACAAGTATTTTGAGAAATACGAGACCCCTCGATCCAGCGCCTCGGGAAGACGTGCCCATTTATAAAGCTCACTATGGACATGATGATGCTTAGCGTAAAGCTGGCGCAGATCCGAATCAGACAAGTCTCTGAAAAAATCTTTGTCCATAGATTCATGGAAAACCGTTTGCAGTCTCTCACAGTGAGTTCTGATGTTTGCTAGAACACTTTGCAGCCATCCAATATTTTCCTCGGCCTTGCGAATTATTGTGTCCGCGTTTTCGATGCATTCTTCTTTAAGCAGGTAGTAATGCTCGTTGAACCTGTGGTAAAAACTCACCAATTTGGTGTAGCCAGGATAGAGATGACCCGTCACTTCTCGCAGCGACGCGCGGAGATAGTACGATGAGAAGTGTAGATCCTCATCGTAGTTCACAGCGCCAATCACCCAATCCCCGTGCTGAATGGCGTCCTTCAGTATCTCTAACGCTGCATTCTTGTTCATAGTGATTTATCCTCCGGCACTACCTCTGTGAACTTCTTTTGAAGCTTCCGTCCGACGAAGGTCAAGTATATCTCCAGCAATTCTCGGTGAATATTTTTAGCTCCTATTGATAGGGCATTTAGTCGAATCTCGGAAATATTTTTCGCGAAGATTTTCAGCCCTGCATATCTAAGGACTTAATATCATTAAAGAAATAAAAACTAGACATTTCCCTTTTAATACTGTATGTAATTCAGCAGGTTACAACATACCTCCCATTTTAGGGGAAAGGGAAAGTGCACTTAAAAAAGCATCTGAGCTTCACCGCTTTAAGAGATACGATGGCTGAATGCTTCCGGCAGATCAAAGATGGCCGCCAGGTTCAAAAGGTCCGC
>MNZP01000027.1 GCA_001873675.1 Syntrophaceae bacterium CG2_30_49_12
CCTTCGACGCGAAGAGTACGAATGATGGCATAATCACAGCTCTCATCTGCCAGAAAGGTAAGATCGGCGTTATTCAATTAGATATCCCGGTCTTAAGATATATGAAGGTTTCGTTTCCGATAGCGTCAGCTGCATACACAAGGGCAGCTTGCACAGATTCTCGTGTCAGCTTTGGGTATCCGTCAAGCAAATCCTCAATAGAAGCGCCTTCGCCCATTTTCCGAACAATGAGTTCAACTGGAATTCTTGTTCCCCTAATGACCGGTTTACCCCTCATGACATCAGGCCTTGCTTCGATCAATTCATATATATTCATCTTCTACCCCCAAATATCAATCAGTTCTGTCGCTGTTAAAATATTTATCAAAAACCGCATGGTATCGAGCAATTGTTTCTCTCATTACCCACGGCATTTTCAGGGCCTTTGTTCGCTCATAAGTGAATATGCCCGCATCCTGCCCCTCCATCAGCTTATGTTGAGGCCAAGATAATATAGGGACACTTCCCGTATTTATTCCACTTTCTCCTTTTTAGGACGGCCCGCCTTTCCAGGTAAAATCCGCCGCGACAGCTTTAGCTCCAGCTTCTTCATGAATCCCTCACTTCCAAGCGGACGGCCTGTCGAGGTCGCATGCCTGATCTTCTGCTCGGTTTCGGGGCCTTGTTGTATCAAAAATCGTCTGTATGCATCCCTATCCTTTTCATCAAATCAAGCCATCCCTGCTTACTCAGTTGTCCATTACCTTCGCCACTTATATTAGACTTACAACTTGACCATTTATAGTCTTCAGGTTTTTTCACAAGCTTTGACTTCATCGGATTCTTCTCTATGTAACGCACTACTGCCCATAAATAAGACTCCGTCTCAACAATGGTAGAAAAGAAACGATTCTGCCACAGCCTGCCGCTGCGCTTGTATTTACGGTTTATATACTGGGTATATAGTAGATTTGTCCTGCCAACACTCCGGGATAGTGATTCCTCGTATTTAGGCACTGCAAGTATATGCACGTGATTTGCCATTGTCGAGGGCCATGGTATATCCCCCCTTTAGAGGGTATCAGGCGGAAATTGCGGGACACTTCCCATCTTTCCAAAACCTGAAAAACATACTCAAACAACCTTCCGGCTTCATGCACTTAATCTGCGTCCTCATGGTAGAGAAGTCCCGGGATCTCGGGGTCACATCTTCATATATCATTTAATATCTCCTCAACCTTTTTGGAAAGGGAATATTTTACTTTCCTTACATCCGAAACCTTTTGATTACTCCCGATATTATGCCTTTCGGTAAACTCTATTTTACCAAGCCATTCGTTTTATAAATTCACTGGCTGTATTAATATCAATCCCTGCATAAGTCTTCAGGTTTAATAGATGACTATCACCTGAAACAATAGCAGTTGCCTGTGCCAATATAGCACATTCCAATACCCGATTATCGTCAGGATCTTCTTTTATCACATTAATCGTATGCCCCGCTTCTACTAAAGTGGCGATCAATGCAATCTTTGCAACTGCCTTTTCAACAGTGTATTCTTTGCCTTCAAGCTTTTTAGATAACTAAAACTCCCTCTAACTCGTCCAATATTCCCATTGATACAAAAAGATGAATTTCTTTTCTCTCAGATTTCTCAAGAATCCTGGCTTCATTACCGTCCCACAAAAGTCCTGAAATAAGGGTATTCGTATCAAGAACGACCTTTTTCAAAAATACCGTCATCCTTTCTTCCTATATTTCTTTATCTCCTCAGCGACATCATCGATCTTTAACTTTTCTTTTTTAGCCATCTTCCTGAATGGAGACGCAACTTCACTAAACGTCATATCTTTAAGAGACTTATAAACTCTCTTAAGGTATATCGTTTCCGAATCAAAAAAAAGGCCAAATTCCATACCCTTTTTAAGTTTGAACTTATCGCAAACATTCTTCGGAAATTCAATCATACCGCTATCCATCAGTTTAACTTTTTCCATATCCCTCCCTCCGCAACTTTGGAAAATCGGAGACGTCTTCACATTTTCGAACGTCTACCCGCCTTTTTAATTTCAAGCTTACGCCCAAATCAATTTACAATATCTTCCTTGAACTTGTTATTCCCGAAGGCCCAATTCTTGATGCCCTCGTAAAAAGTCAGAAAAAGGATGTTTCCGTCCCCATGCAAGCGGGAATCCAGTCTTTTCAGATAGTTACAAATCCTCTGGATTCCCGCTTGCGCGGGAATGACGACTTCTTACGAGACCATCTATATTGGTCGCGCCAAAATTCCCCTCTCCGCGAGTAGACCTATGACCCGCTCAACACACTGGTCAACAGACTCAACCGCTGTGTCAATGATCAGTTCAGGATTCTCAGGCTCCTCATAGGGGGAGGAGATGCCTGTGAAATTCTTGATCGCGCCTGCGCGGGCCCTTTTGTAATAACCCTTCACATCCCTTTGTTCACAGACCTCCAGCGGGCACTTACAGTATATTTCGATAAAGTCGCCTTCTCCTACAAGGGTTCTTACTCGCTGCCGGTCAGCCCCGAAAGGAGAGATGAAGGCTGTCAGGGCGATTACTCCCGCATCAACAAACAGCTTTGCCATCTCACCGATCCTGCGTATATTTTCTATACGGTCCTCCTTGGAGAAACCCAGGTCGGAGCACAAGCCATGTCTCACGTTGTCTCCGTCAAAGACATAGGTACGGCATCCCATAGCATGGAGCTGCTCTTCCACGGCATGGGCGACGGTGGATTTGCCAGAATTGGAAAGTCCGGTAAACCACACAATAACACTCTTATGCCTGTTCAGACTTTCCCTGTCCTGACGGGAGACAGATGCATTATGCCAGACAACATTATTATTCCTCGTGCTCTCCATGGTCGTGCCTTTCTTTCCTTTTTATTTATAGGGAAATAGAGGTAGAGTAGAGAACTGGCAATGATTACTTTAGGCTGGCTTATCTGTTTCCGTCCCTTTCGTCTGACGGTGCCTAAATAGCCGTACCATAGTTAACACGCCAATCCTCCCTCATCAAACCGTGCGTGCGGTTTTCCCGCACACGGCTTTCCGATGTTCTTCACCTTAAGGCATGCACCTTCACCCAAGCCGCTGTTGTCGGCACTTTATACAATCCGTACTTTTCGTACAATTCCCGGCGTGTAAACCTGGCGTATCCCATCTTCCTGTCTCTGACCTTGTGCCGCTTCCGCAGGTGCGTTATCACTCGCTGTTCCACATGGTGCCTTACATGGGACAGTGTTTCGCTGCAATTTCGATAATGAAAATAGCCGACCCAACCTCTCACGGTCGCGTTGACCTCATTCACTATCCAGTCAAACGGCACAATCGTCCTCTCTCTTTTCGTAAGATGAGTGACGCGGTCTTTGATAGATGTCAAGGATTTCTTCGATGGTTGAACATGGGGATAATACTTCCCCGTCTTCCTGCCCTTCCCTATACAGATCGTAAACCCCAGAAAATCAAACCTCCCTGTAAACGCATTGACCGTTCTGGTCTTAGCCTCGTTCAGGGTGAGACCTAATCGCTCCAGTATCCGCCGCAACGTCGTCATTACCTTTTCCGGCTGTCTACGACATAGGATAACTATGTCATCCGCATAGCGGACGATGCGTGCACCTAATTGCCGTTGCAATCCCCGTCTCTCCCATATCCGGTCAAGGATATGCAAGTAGAGATTGGCCAAAAGTGGCGAGATGACCCCGCCTTGCGGTGTACCCTGGCGATTGCCATTACCGCCGCCGATATTCCGCTTTTTGCCATCCTTATCCATTTCCATGATCGGAGCCTTAAGCCACATCTGGATGAGATGCAGGATCGCACCATCGCAAATGCGTTCGGCGACCACGGCCATGAGATTGGCATGAGGTATGGTATCAAAGTACTTCGACAAATCGGCATCAATGACCTCCGTATAGCCCTTATTCAGGCTATAAGCCACGTCATCCACGGCATCGTGGGCTGATTTCTTCGGTCTGAATCCATATGAGGTTTCGCAGAAGTCCGCCTCGAAAATCGGCTCTATGACTAATTTTACAGCCATTTGAGCCACCCGGTCCCGTATCGTCGGTATACCAAGGGGACGCTTAGACCCGTCTTTCTTCGGTATCATGACTCTTTTCACGGGATCAGGTAGGTACGTCTTGTTTTCCAATGCTTCCATCAACTCCGCAGTGAATGCGGATACCCCTTCCCCATCCTCGATAGCCTCGAATGTGACGCCGTCTATGCCGGCGCTCCCTTTGTTGGCACGGACAAGGTTATAGGCGTGACTGAGGATGTCCGCCCGGTAAACCTTGTCATACAAGGCGTGGAAGCGGCAGGCCGGTTCTTGCTTGGCCTTGAGGTAAAGCTTCCTCTGTAGCGTTCTGATCTTTTCAGGAGTTGTTAGCATCGCTGCAATCCCCTCATCCTCCGCTCTTCGGTTACATGAACAAAGCAGGGTTCCTTCCCTCAGGCAGGGTTATGTTGTCCCTTGCCCTCAAACAGTACTTTGAACCCCTCCGACTCCCGATATAGCCCGCCGCAATTTCGTTGCCTTATATGCGCCGGTTGATGTTCCTCAAACATCGCTATTCCGGGTCTCCAGCACTGGACTGTTTATCTTCCCCAACATGCCGACCCTGCTACCCCGGAAGATCGCTCAAACCACATCCGTTATCCCTGCCTTTGCGCGTCGGCCTTCCCCTTGTGTCCACAGGGTCGGCATCTCCAAATTAGTTTAACGAGGCTACTTATAGGTTCACTTGCGTTACGGCCTGCTGGTTTGCCAATTGGAAACTTACGACCCCTTGTTACCAAGACGCCGCTCCCTTGAGCTACCGGGGTGAACGGATAACTCCCCGGACGGGACTTTAACCCGCAAGATAAAACAGCTGTTACTGCGTACGGACATAATACCAATTACCCTCGCAATAACAATAATAATCGGTATTATATCCACTGACTATCCATAAAGTGTAAAGTTGCATTTGGTGCGTCTGATCATCTC
>MNZP01000119.1 GCA_001873675.1 Syntrophaceae bacterium CG2_30_49_12
AGAGAGGAGGCTTAAAAATGTCCTGGTATATGAGTGAGGTTTGGTTTATGGTGGGTGTTGGCATAGCGTGGATTCTTTTGATAAACTTCGGAATGTAGCTGTCTTAATCTAAACACGGGAGGTTTCGGCCTCCCGTTATTTATTTATCGGCTCGATCACCAGAACCGTTGCCGGATTCTCCGCATAATATTTAGCGCATGATATTTCAATGATCTGGCTATCATCATTCCATATTACGTTATTTAAACAATCTTCCACGAATTTCAAGAGGTTAGATAGATCCGGCTTTTTGGTATGTTTCGATTCTCCTGATAAAAATTCCGCTCGTTTTTTCTTTGAGGTTGACTTAGGGACGCCGAAGTAAAATCCGCACACAAGAGATATGGGTCCTTCCAGTGGTTGATTGAAACCGATCTCCTTTAACTGGCATTGCACATCGAACAGAAAGCGGCCTTCTTCGGACTCCTGCGGATTATAAACCCGAACGAATTTACCCGCTCTTGCGAATCGGGGTCTAGCCTTAGAAATTGGTGTTCCCCGGATCATTAAACCGATTTTCTCATATGTCGGTGTCATCAAGCCTCCTGAATTTTATAATCTCTCCCGGCTTTTCCGATTTTTTAAACACCCACTTGGTTTTTACCCACGGTCTCCATGGCCAGGAGAATAAACGCTCCCTCCACGACCGCGCTACAACGCCTCTAAAATAATCCCAAAGCAATGCTCTGCGGAGTAGCCTCTCATTTAACTCTTTTTGGTACGACTCGATTAGTTCCGGTATCATTCTTCCCCTTTCCGCTCGTTCTAAGGCGATTTAAGACACGATCTGCCGTTTATCCGTAGGTTGGGATACCCCTGATTCTCTCCCCGCTGTAATGGCCTTTAAAAGCCGCTCCCATCGTTTTCGCTTCGGCAACGTGGCAACATCAAACCAACAGCCGGGAAAATTGGCTATTTCAAGTAGCTCGATGATCTCCGCTTTGGTAATTTGTGTGATGGATTTCATATTTTAAACTTTCTTGCGCTCTTTCCATTCCGTCCATGTGCATACCGATAGGCCAATCATCTGAGGTACGACAAGGATAGCCGTAACGATAAATAATTCTCTATTTGCTGTATCAAATGCCCCTATAACAAGGCTCGGAACGCCTACTATCAGAAATAGCGTTGAGAAAAGGACTAAAAACCAAAACGGATATTTTTTCAAACCGGCATCTCCTTCAACTTTCTTAAATAAATTTCTTCCCCGTCGCTTACCATTCCTATCGGATCTGCCATCTGTCTGTCGAGGCACGAGCAGTTTTTCTCACGGCAAATGGCAATTTCCCCTATTTGATCGTCAATAACAGCCCTTAAAAGAATTTTCCCGCAACTGCCAAAACAGTATTTTTTTATCAATTCCATCTGCTTCGGCATCCAGCATATCATTCCGTACATAAGATAGCTCCTTTAAAACGGCACATCGCCAGTTTTCGTTTTTAATTGGGGTTCAGGCTTTGGCTGTAGTTGAACTTGTGCTTTCGGAGTTCCTTCAAGTTGTGCCAGGATCTCCTTCAAAATATTTATAGCCGTCTGCCTGCCCCCGAGTGTAATTTTCATCGGGATTGCCTTTTCCGCGATAGTGTTACCCTTTAACTGCGGGTAGCACCAAGTCGTATAAACCGTGCCCTTTTCCCCTTGCCCCTTTTTAGCAGCTATCAGTGAATAAGTCTCCTGATATTTATTTAACATAACACCATCACCATACTGACTGTCAGGTAATTTGATAAAATATTCATATTCTGCCATTTTCAATCTCCTTTACTTTTTATATTTAATTTCGTCATACCTGCTCTGTTGACGTGATAGCCATCCGACAATAA
Source organism: Syntrophaceae bacterium CG2_30_49_12 (assembly GCA_001873675.1). Classification (GTDB taxonomy): domain Bacteria; phylum Desulfobacterota; class Syntrophia; order Syntrophales; family CG2-30-49-12; genus CG2-30-49-12. Next base: position 1,863 of record MNZP01000119.1, read on the forward strand.
ATCGTTTCCAATTTTTGTATTTACAAGCTTTTTGAGGATTTGAATCAAGCCAAACAGGAATCCGCTTGGTCAGCACGTCCACAACATCAACATCCGGGAAGGCGCTCTCCCAAAGTTTAACTCTTTCTATGGTTATTCCCTCCCACTTCAAATTATCGAAATTAAAACTTATTTTACTTTTTAAAGGCGTCATATTTTTCATCCTCCACATATCGCCATTCAGATACGGGCCGAAAATCGCACCAGTTGACCAATTTGTATTCCCTGGCTAACCCGGCAGGATTGCCATATTTAACATTGAAACTCTTAGAATCCTCAATTCTCAATTTATGATTAACTAGACTCAATATAAGTCTGGGGATGTCCCTTACACCCCTGCCACCAGTCGGATACGGTTTATACGGATCTCTCTGCACCACAACTAGGGCGACACCTTTTTTTAAGGCTTTATGAATCTTCCAGACAAATTCAGCTATGAGATAGGCTTTCTCGTATTCTATAAGATAATCAACTACATTCAACCCGTCTGGATCTATTTTATCCCACCAGTCCCCGGATTGACGAATGAATGTAGCCGTTTCTTTCCATTGTTCGATGGAGGTCGAACCATCATAAGACCTGAATCGTTCCAGCAATTCGCTATTCGACATCTCCACGTTTTGATATATCGCCTTTTTCCCTTCAAAACATTTTTGATTCAAGCGGCAAAACTCAATTGCAAAAGCCGACTTCCCTTGCGACTTCTGACCCTCCAGAAGCATCACATTGCCAGGAAATACTCTTGTGAACATTTCAACCCCGAGCGGAAAAACTAACGGAAGCGGCTCGCCATCATCTTCCCACCACTTCTGTTCGTTATTTTCTCGGTTAATAATCCGATACTCCCCAGCCCGCTTCCCGGTTTTTTCTATCATCGGGTTTTCTTCATCGCAAAGACGCTTAAAAGCCATCCGCACAGCCCTGATATCCCCATTTTGTGCCACGTTGTTACATTTGTTGAAATCTGTTACATTTATGTTACATCCTTGTGACACGACAGACATCATCTCAACCCATACCCGAGCCTCCTGCGATAGATTTCGTTCCTTTTTAGCTGCTCTGTCCCAGGCACTTTTTATCTTTGCATCAACCCATTTCGGATCGTTCTCTCCCCAAGAATTAACCAATATATTCAATATGTAACGCGCAAAATCAGGCTCCGCTCCCCCCTTCTGTAAACAGATAGCAGCATGGATTAAATGCTCGTCACGAACCCCATCTTCAAACCAGTTTGTTACATTTTGTGACACTTGTGACAAGTTGTTACATTTTTCGTCATGTATAATACGCGCGCGCCCGTAATTAGTTAAGAAAGAAGAAAGAGAAGAACTAAGAAGATGCTGTATATTATTATCTAGAGCAGGAGGATCAGCATCAAGAATCGAAATAACCCACTTCCAACCCCTACCATTGCCATTTACAGAAGGAGCACATACGATGACCCCGCCTTCGGTTCGGATATCCACTCCGTCCATCACCCTTGCTTTATTTGGAAAACCGGGTGAATGCGAAAAGTAAAAATGCCTGCCCCCCCGTGGAGTTGTCTCGCACGGAACAAGCAAGGTGTCGGATAAAGCATCCTGAACCTGCTTAATACCTTCAGGAGTGTCGCAATCGACTACAAATAGGTTTGATATCTCCCCGGTAACTATGCCGACATTTGCAGATGGATAACGCTTGAACCAATCCTTGATTTGCTGCTCGTCAGCTCGGACTTTTTGATAAGGCTCCCACTTAACCAATGGAAGTTTTTTTTGGCTCATAGGGATAACGCTAAATCCCTTTTTAGCGTACAAAAGTGCAGCATCGAGAATTGTCATGGCTTAGATTCCGTGGGTGTCACAATATCGCTTTATGATCCGTTCGTATTCCTGTGGAGTCAAATCACGATCTGACAAACTTTGCTTGAAGGCTTCGTAGCCGATAAACTTTTGGTCAACAGGAAAATTATCACCGTCTGTTTTTTCCATCGTTATTTCCTTAAAAATACAAGAGCCAATCCAACGTGGGGTGACGGCCCACAAGCGCGGGGTGCGCCTGTTGTTAGACTGGCTCTTCTGTCTTTAAGTTTATTGTGAGATCCGTCACATCTCATAGATCTGTGTCCTTCTGTCTCCCCATACCCCACCCGATTTTAGATGTCAAGGGTTTTCCCCTCTTCACACGTCAAACATTCCGTCATCTCTATCCGTTCCCCTAACTCTTGATTCCACTTGATCTTTAATCGCTCCTGCAACGCTCTGCGCTGACGGCATACCTCCCGGATGATGTCCCAGGAGGCAGCCGTTATTGTACAATCGTTACGGGTGCAGGTGAATGTTATATAGGCCATTGCCTTACCTCAATACCATTTAAGAATCCTGTTGGCTTCTTTATCTCTTTCTCTGCTTCGATCAATTTTGTTCTGATAATGGATTGCAATACCCTGGTATTCATCTCCTGACAGGCCCCAACGATGAAGCACATTCCCTATTGCAAATTGTGACAACCAATTTTCCTCAAATTCTGTTTCCGGTTTTACCCATATTGTCGGCTAAAGGTCTCCATTAAAAGTTACTTCGATTTTCATTTCACCTCCCTATCGTCTTCTTATTCAACTGCCTGAGCACGTACTCATAGGTTTTCTTGAGCTTGTCTTCGGTGTCGATCATTTTTCCGGCGTCTGCAAAGTCGGCCTTGAAGATAGCCCGTGCTTTCTCGTTCTGCCGGAGTAAATCGACAAGCTCGATGAACGTCTCCCCTTCCCGGATCTTAATGCACTCCACCATCACGTCAACCATGTCATCCATGGTTTCCGTATCATTGATCTTCTCGACCGGTCTGCCCGCAGCGTTGAAGGGACAGGGATCGTTCGGATATAGGCTGGTCCATTTAGCCATGGCCTCGTCAATAATCTCTTGTGGTGCTTCGTGCAGGCTTTTAAGGTTCTGGTGGCAGAAAGTCGAATATCCCGCTCCACGTAGGTTTATCCAGTTATCACGCCACCATATATGCCCAAGTTTCCATGCTCCAGGCTCAGAAGTGGTGGAGTCCAAGCCAACCTC
>MNZP01000013.1 GCA_001873675.1 Syntrophaceae bacterium CG2_30_49_12
GCCGTTGAGGCTATTCTTTTCCTTGATATGATAAATATTCGCTACCTGACTGGTTTTGCAGGCAGCGAGGGAGCTCTCCTGATCGGGCAGGAGGAGGCGACATTGCTAATTGATGGTCGTTATGCAACCCAGGCAAGGCAGGAAGCTCACGGGGTTAAGGTCTTTGAATATCAGGACAGGATAGATGGAATCGTGGCCGTTATCCTGGAGGACGGCTCGAAAACTGTGGGATTCGAGGCGCAGGCAATAAGTTACGATACCTATACAAGGTTAAAAAACAGATTAAAGGGGACGAAGTTAAGACCCGTATCTGATGAGATCAGCACTATCAGGGCTATCAAGGGCGAGAGAGAGATTGCAGCGATCAGAAAAGCGGCTGAGATATCATCCGGGGCCCTTACTTCTGTTTACGATTTTATCAGGCCGGGTGTCCGGGAGAGGGATCTTGCTGTTGATCTCGAATTCAAGATGAGGCATAATGGCGCAGAGGGGGTCTCCTTTGCAACAATTGTAGCCTCAGGAACAAACTCCGCCTTACCACATGCTGCGCCGTCGAGCCGCAAGATCGAAGACGGGGACGTTGTGGTAATTGACTGCGGGGCGGTGTATGGAGGTTACCACTCCGATGAAACCTGTACCTTCGCCGTCGGGCAGGCCAACGACAGGCAAAAAGAGGTCTATAGGCTGGTCAAAGAGGCCCATGACCGGGCACGGGATACTGTCAGGGCTGGTGTACCATGCAGTGTGGTGGACCGTGCGGCCAGAACCTGTATCGAGGATAGAGGTCTGGGGGCGTATTTCCCCCATGGCACGGGTCATGGCGTAGGCTTAGCCATCCACGAAGCACCCCGCATAGCGGCTAAATCAAAAGGCGCCCTTGAGGCCGGTATGGTGGTCACTATTGAACCTGGCGTCTATATCCCGGATATCTGGGGGATCCGAATAGAGGATACTGTACTGGTAAAAGAAGACGGTTGTGAAGTCCTGACAAAGATAGTAAAGGATTTCATAATATTAACTTAAATATCTTCTTAAAGAATATCGCTTGACAAAAAGTCAATTAATCGTTAGAAGGACAAACGCTAAATTTTATCTAAAAATAGAAATTATGCCATAAATATTCCAAGGAGGTACATAAGTGATGGTTGCGAAGAAGGTTGCAAATTTAGATCCAAGAAAGTATGCAGATTGGCAGATTGCGGAAGCGGCTGAGGGGAATATGCCTACCCCCGAAGAGTGGCGGGAGAAGCTGGGTTTGCAAAAGGATGAGATTATTCCCTTTGGAAGGTTGTGTAAACTCGACTTCATGAAGATCATTGACCGCCTGAAAGACAGACCGGACGGGAAGTATATTGAAGTTACGGCCATTACCCCTACGCCTCTCGGTGAAGGGAAAACGACTACACTCATGGGGTTGCTGGAGGGGTTAGGCAAAAGGGGCAAAAATTGCGGTGGTTGTATCCGCCAGCCTTCAGGTGGTCCCACGATGAATATTAAGGGAACGGCCGCCGGAGGCGGTATCTCCCTGCTCATCCCGATGACTGAATTTTCCCTCGGTCTCACCGGCGACATCAACGATATTACCAATGCCCACAACCTGGCCATGGTCGCTCTGACTGCCCGCATGCAGCACGAGCGAAACTACGATGATACCGAACTGGCCAAGCGTAAACTCAAACGCTTAGACATTGACCCTATTAATATAGAGATGGGTTGGGTCATGGATTTTTGCGCCCAGTCTTTGCGGAACATTATTATCGGCATGGGAGGCAGGATGGATGGTTACATGATGGCCTCCAAGTTTGGTATTACTGTAAGCTCGGAGATCATGGCCATCCTCTCCATTGTCCGGGACCTCCCGGACCTGCGGGAGAGACTGGGCAATATTGTCGTAGCCTATGACAAGAAGGGTAAGCCGGTCACTACTACAGACCTTGAATGCGCAGGTGCGATGACTGCCTGGATGCGGAATACCATCAATCCCACCCTGATGTGCACGGTGGAATACCAGCCATGTCTGGTACATGCCGGTCCCTTTGCCAACATCGCCGTTGGTCAATCCTCCATTATTGCAGACCGTATCGCTTTGAAGATGTTCGACTACCACGTCACCGAGAGCGGTTTCGGCGCCGATATCGGTTTTGAAAAATTCTGGAATGTGAAGAGCCGGATCAGTGGTCTTACTCCCAATGTTTCGGTACTGACGGCAACGATCAGGGCCCTGAAGATGCACGGTGGCGGGCCGACAGTGGTGGCAGGACGGCCCCTTCCCGAAGAGTACACAAAAGAAAATTTAGGGCTTCTGGAGAAGGGGATTGCCAATCTCCTGCACCATGTTGCCATCGTAAAGAAATCGGGGATCTCTCCGGTTGTCTGTATCAATGCCTTCCATACGGATACCAAGGATGAGATTGCCATGGTGCGAAAGTATGCCGAGAAGGCAGGAGCCCGTTGTGCGCTTTCAGAGCACTGGCTCAAAGGCGGAGACGGCGCCCTTGAGCTTGCCGATGTCGTCATGGAGGCTTGCAACGACAAAGTCAAACTCAAATTTCTCTATCCTCTTGAGATGCCGTTGCGGCAGCGTGTGGAGAAAATTGCTAAGGAGGTATACGGGGCCGACGGCGTAAGCTGGACCCCGGAGGCTGAGGCCAAGGCCAAGCGCCTTGAGGCCGATCCCGCCATGAAGGATTTTAATACAATGATGGTAAAGACCCATTTGAGCCTGACCCATGACCCAGCTATCAAGGGGGTGCCCAAGGGGTGGGTCCTGCCGGTTCGTGATGTGCTGATCTTTGCCGGTGCGAAGTTCCTCTGTCCGATGACGGGGGCCATCAGCCTGATGCCGGGAACCAGTTCTGATCCGGCCTTTAGAAGGGTGGACGTTGATGTGCAGACCGGCAGGGTAACAGGGCTCTTTTAAAGAAAACGGAGTAGAATAAAGGTTTGAGCTTCACGATTGCGGTTTCGGGAAAGGGAGGTACCGGCAAGACCACCTTCACGGCGATGATCATTCGCCATCTCCTGGAGAAAGGAAAGTCCCCTGTTCTGGCCGTTGATGCGGACTCCAATGCGAACCTTAACGAGGTGCTGGGCATTGAGTTGCGGTCCACCCTTGGTAAGGCACGGGAGTTAATGAAGAGGGATGTTCCCGTGGGGATGACCAAAGACGTCTGGTTTGAATATAAGATTCAGGAAGCCCTTGTGGAGGCAAAGGGTTTTGATCTTATTGCGATGGGACGTCCGGAGGGGGCCGGTTGCTACTGTGCAGCCAACACCCTTGCAAGGAAATACCTGGACCTTCTGACACAAAATTATCGCTATATCGTGATTGACAATGAAGCGGGGATGGAACATTTCAGCCGCCTGACCACCCGTGACGTTGATCTCCTTTTTATCCTCTCCGATGCCAGCCGCCGGGGTATCCTGACTGCCGCCCGAATCCGGGATCTTATCAAGGAACTGGATTTACGGATCGAATCCAGCGTTCTGATCGTTAATCGGGTCTGCGGTGAACTGGATGCCGGAATCTTGGAAGAGGTAGGAAAATATGGCCTTGAACTGGGAGGGACGATTCCTGAAGACGAGGATCTCCTAAAATATGATCTTGAGGGGAGACCGACCTTCTGTCTTCCCGGGTCTTCAAGGGCAATTCAGGCTGCTCGGCGTATCTTTGAAAGGTACATTCAATAATGGCAGGAAATAGAAATTCCCTGCATTTTCGCTAAGGAGGAAAAGAGATGACGGCAAAGCTTATCAATGGCAATGAAATCGCCCGGCAGATCCGCGAGGAGTTGAAACAGGAAACGGCCATATTAAAAGAGAAGTATAGTATGGAGCCGGGTTTAGTTACTATCCTGGTGGGCCAGAACCCCGCTTCGGTGAGCTATGTTACCGCAAAGCAGAAGACATCAAAGGAGTTAGGGTTTTACTCTCTTCAGGACAACCAACCGGAGGATATTACGGAGGAGCAGTTGCTCAAACTGATCGAGCAATATAACAACGACCCGAAGATCCACGGGATCCTGGTTCAGCTTCCTTTACCGAAACATATCAATGAGACGAAGGTCCTTTACGCCATTGATCCGAAAAAGGATGTTGACGGCTTCCACCCGGTCAACGTAGGGAAAATGGTAATCGGCGAGGCCGATTATCTGCCATGCACTCCGGCAGGCATACAGCAGTTGCTGATCCGATCGGGCGTGAAGGTGGACGGCGCTGAGGTGGTGGTAGTGGGAAGATCGAACATCGTGGGGAAACCGATCGCCAACATCCTTTTACAGAAACAGAAAGGAGCCAATGCGACGGTGACGATCTGTCATACCGGCACTAAAGACATGGCTTTCCATACCAAGAGGGCAGACATCCTTATCGTGGCGGCAGGGAAGCCCAATGCGGTCACGGCGGATATGGTAAAAGAAGGGGTTGTGGTTATTGATGTGGGTGTCAACCGGATCGGGATGACGGCGGAGGGAAAGGCGAAGCTCTGTGGCGATGTGGACTTTGAAGGAGTCAGGGAGAAGGCGAGCGCTATTACCCCTGTCCCCGGCGGTGTCGGACCGATGACCATTACGATGTTGATGATGAACACCGTCAAGGCTGCCAAACTGGCTCTAGGCATCAAATCTTAAAGAGGGAGGGAAATCTCATGGCGTTTGCAATACCCAAAATTACCTATACGGGAAAAATCAAGGAAATTACACTGGGAAAGGGTTCCAAGGCAGTTCAGGTTGGAGGAGAGACATCATATCCGTTTTACCTT
>MNZP01000086.1 GCA_001873675.1 Syntrophaceae bacterium CG2_30_49_12
TCGGTATCCCATAAGATTTTGAGGGCAACTTCGGGACAGAGGGCAATACACTGGGCACAACCGATGCACGTTTTAAGATCATATGTGGGGTAGCCGTCATCGGCCAACCGCGCTGCACCGGCAGGACAGGAATCGCAGCAGACACTACACTGGACGCATTTGTCCCGTATAAGAACGGGATGGACGTCTGCGTGCATCCGCTGTTTCTGGGCACGTGATGCAAAGCCCATGGAAATATTCTTGATGGCGCCTCCGAAACCGGCTGCCAGATGCCCCTTGAAGTGAGAAAAGATCACGAATCCGTCGGTCTTTTCCACCACCGAGGCAACCTGGACTGTTTCAAAATGCTTGAATCCCGCCGGTATATCCACCACGTCCCTGCCATCCATGCCATCGGCGACCACAATGGGGCAGCCGAGGTATTCTTCTGTATAGCCATGTTCTGCCGCCGTTTTTAATGTATCTTTCCCTGTGCGTCGCCCTCCGGCATAGAGGACTGTCGTGTCGAAGACAAAGGGATGCGTTCCCTGTTTCCGAAGCCGGCGCACAATTTCCCTGGCATAAACCGACGGCAGGAAACTCCGGTTCCCCCGTTCCCCCCAGTGCAGTTTGATCCCCACCTTATCCCCTTTGCTAAAAGGCGGTTTTAATTGATAGAGAAGAACACGAAGAGATTTTACATATCCCTCCAGTGGACCGCTGATTTTCTGGAACAGGACATCAGTCATCTTAAATTCCTTCCTTCCTCACCCAATCCTCTGGCGAGAAATTTTCCTCTCATGAATGGTCTATTGACGGAGGTAGTGATAACGGTTATATACAATATTACCCCCCTTGTCGGCAAATAATGTTTTTATCAAAGAAGGGAACACCCATGACGGGTTTAAGACTTTTTATCAGCAACCGTCTGGAGATGCTGGCGGAAAAACTGGCGAAGATCCTATCTGTTCCCCTGGCATCCCCTTTTGAAAAGGAAATTATTGTGGTCCAGAGCAGCGGAATGGAGCGCTGGATTTCTCTAAGACTTGCCCGGCATTATGGTATCTGCGCCAACTACAGATTTCCCTTTCCCAGAACAGCGGTGAATGAAATCTTTAGCGCCGTCATTCCGGAATTTAAGGAAAATCCCTCCTTTGAACCCGAGATCATGAGATGGAAGGTAATGAAGCTCCTCCCGTCCTGTATCACGAGGAAAGGTTTCGAAAACCTCAAAAATTATCTCGAAGATGACAGTACAAATCTGAAGCTCTTCCAGCTCGCAGAGCGGATTGCTGCTGTCTTCGATCAGTACCTGATCTTTCGTCCGGAAATGATAATGGAATGGGAGAGAGGCAAGGTTGGAAAAAACGATGAGCGCTGGCAGGCTGAACTCTGGTCCGGCCACGACGGAGCGTGGCCCTCCATCATTCGGAGGGACGCGCTCTGTCGCGTCCGTCGAGAGCTGGCAAGGCCCAAAGAAGTCTCTCATCCTGCGGCACACAGAGAGTCCTTCCTCCAAAAGATTCAGGAACCATCCACAACATTAACAAATCTACCCGAGCGGATTTCCCTCTTCGGCATCTCATTCCTGCCCTATTTTCACCTGGAGATATTTGAAGAAATATCACGGCATATAGAGGTCAACCTCTTCCTCATAAACCCTTCACGCGAGTTCTGGGGGTATATCCGATCAGACCGGGAGATAGTCAGGAAATTAGAGAAGGTCAAGACCGGCAAGGGGCAGGAAAAACTTTCCCCGGAAGAATTATACCTCGAAAAGGGAAACAGCCTCCTGGCCTCCCTGGGGACGATGGGCCGGGATTTTTTTGCCTTTATTTCGGACTTTCATGCCGAGGAAGAAGACCTCTTTGTGGAACCGGGACAGGAGAATATGCTTACCTCCCTCCAGTCCGATATTCTCAACCTCCGGGACAGGGGCCAGGAGGGAAACAATAAAACTACCGTGGATCCGAACGACAGATCAATACAGATACACTCCTGTCACAGTCCCATGCGTGAGGTCGAGGCGCTCTACGACAACCTTCTCGCGATGTTTGAGGAGGACCAACAACTGCTGCCCGGAGATATCCTGGTCATGGCGCCGGATATTGAGACGTATGCCCCCTTTATCCAGGCGGTCTTCGACATGCCCGGGGAGGTCCCTTCGGTCAGAGGCGAATCCCGGCGGATACCATTCGGCATTGCTGACAGGAGCGCCAGAAGAGAAAGCACGATAATTGATGCCTTCCTCAAAATCATCGCTCTCTTCGGGAGCCGCTTCGGGGCATCGCAGGTCCTTTCAGTTCTTGAAATATCACCGGTACGTGAAAAATTCGGCCTGTCGGAAGAGGATCTGGAACTGATACGGCACTGGGTAGCAGAAATCAGGATACGATGGGGACTTGACGGGGAGAACCGCCGTCAGATGGGACTCCCCGATTTTTCGGAAAACACGTGGAAAGCCGGTCTGAACCGTCTTCTCCTCGGCTATGCCATGCCCGGAAAGAACGAGCATCTGTTTAACGGAATCCTACCCTATGATCATCTTGAGGGGAGCGAGACCCTTCTTCTGGGAAAGTTTCTCGAATATACGAATCGGCTCTTCTCCCATGTCACGGCCCTCGGCCGCTCGCGTACCCTCAACGAATGGTCGCAAACCCTTACCGGCCTCCTCAACAGTTTCTTCCTCACCGATGAAACGACAGAGAGAGAAATCCAGGCGCTACGGCGGGCCATCCGGAATCTTGGGGATCAACAGGCGCTGTCTGGTTTCGATGAGGTGGTTGAAGTAGAAGTCATCAAGTCGTACCTGAGAAATTATGTTGAAAGAGAGGGATTTGGCTTTGGTTTCATGACCGGTGGCGTCACTTTCTGCACCATGCTTCCCATGCGGAGCATACCCTTCAAGATAATCTACCTCCTCGGAATGAATAACGAAGATTATCCACGACGGTCAAAGGCCCTCGGGTTTGATTTAATGGCAAGATACCCCAGGCCAGGAGATCGGTCACGGCGAAATGACGACCGTTATCTCTTCCTCGAAGCGATTCTTTCCGCCAGAAAGAGGTTAGTAATAAGTTACATCGGACAGAGTATTGATGACAACAGCCTCATCCCACCGTCTGTCCTCATAAGTGAACTTCTCGATTACATTGAACAGGGTTTTGAACTGCCCGGGGAGAAGGGGGGGGGAATTTCGGATCGCCTGGTAACGACGCATCGCCTCCAGGCTTTCAACCCTGAGTATTTTAGAGGGAAAGACAAACTGTTCAGCTATTCCGAAGAGAACCTCAGGGCGGCCCGCTGCTGCCTCGAACCACGTCAGGAAACAGCGAGGTTCATTACCACAGGACTTTCTGAACCCCCTGAAGAATGGAAGACCGTTGAGTTGGTTAATTTAGTCAACTTCTTCAGAAATCCGGCCGGCTTTCTCCTGAAAAGACGTCTACAGATGAGCCTTGAGGAAGGGTATACGACCCCGACCCTCATCGAGGAACGTGAATCCTTTGATGTAAAGGGTCTCGAAAGATACACCCTTGAAGAGATGCTTGTGGAAAAAGGGCTTTCCGGAAGGGATACAAGGGACTTATTCTCCGTCGTTAGGGCATCAGGACAACTCCCCCATGGTAAGGTCGGCGAATATCGTTACTACAGCCTGACCCCCGGGGTACGTGAATTTGTCGACAGGATACAGCGATACCTTGCGGGAGGCGGGCTTCGCCCCCTTGATATTAATCTGGATATTGCCGGATTCAAGCTGAGAGGCCAGATCGTCTCCCTCTCTGCCGAGGGGCTGATCCACTGGCGCTATGCGAAGTTGAAGGCCAAAGATCATCTGAGGATGTGGATCTATCACCTCGCTCTGAACGGGGTGGCGCCTCGGGAATATCCCCGTCGCAGTTTCCTCCTGGGACAGGATGAGGTGTGGGAATATGCACCGGTGGAAAAATATGAAGAGATACTTGAAGGTCTCCTGCATAAGTACTGGATAGGATTGTCAAATCCTCTAAAATTTTTTCCTGAGACCTCCTGGGCGTATGCCCGACAGGTCTTCAAAAAGGGGGGGGAACGGGAAGAGGGGATACATTCTGCAAGGAAGGTTTGGATGGGTTCTGATGATAAACACGGAAAACCAGGCGAATGCGAGGATCCCAGTTACCGGGTCTGCTTTGGGAAGGCCAACCCCCTTGACGCAGAATTTCAACAGTTAGCAGAAGAGATTTTTGGAACGCTTTTTATGCACCAGGAGGGACGGACCTCCAAATGATGGAGGGCCACGCTCCGTCGTGGCCGAAGTTACTCTGGACGTGACAGAGCACGTCCCTCCTTTAACCGGTAATAAGGTCGCCAGCATATCCCTAAATAAATATTTCCTCTTGCATCTCTATTGATTTTCGTTTAACGAAGATAAAAGTGCTATATGCCAACTTTCCGATTTATGTGGGGCAAATGTAACTATTCAGCCACTAAGACACCAAGGCACTAAGATTACAGAATTATTCTCTTAATACCCCTTTTTATGAAGGACACATTGAAATTAATCTACTGCTTTTTTTGCAATGCGTTCTTCCTTTTCAGATAAGGGGGTAAAACTCATATCTATTCTTTGTGTCTTGGTGCCTTGGTGGCTACCTGAACAGTTACGGGCAAATAAGGAATTTTAATGGGTTAAAGAGGTAACGGCGCACTCATGAAAAGAAGATTCCCCCCCTGGTTGAGGCAGGGGTTTCCCGCTCCGGCAACCATGCACGAGATGAAATGCCTCCTGGAAGATATGCATCTGCACACCATTTGTGAAAGTGCCGGATGTCCGAATATGGGAGAATGCTTTTCCAGAAAAAC
>MNZP01000195.1 GCA_001873675.1 Syntrophaceae bacterium CG2_30_49_12
CGTACGGGCGCTTATTAATGCTGTTTTTGCCATACCAATTCACCTCACTTTTTTAATTTGTATGACGAATGAGGTAATTGCAAAGTCTTGAAATTAAAATGTAGCCGCAAACTTTAGTTTGCGTGTTTTCTTTGTTTTCAATATGTTACAAAACGCAGGCTAAAGCCTGCGGCTACCAGAATTGGACTTTTGCAAAAGCTTCGAATGATATACAATGGCGAGGAAAATATTTTTTCTCCAACTCTCAATTAATATCAGGAGATTTGGTGTTTTGGAACCGGGGGAGAGGAGAGTTTCATTTCTGATACCTTGGCGATGTAATCATGTAAAGCGACCTGCCAGTCCCTCATGGTTCCACCTGTCGCCCTTTGAAACTTTCCACAGTTCAGGATACTGTACGAGGGACGAGTTGCCGGCCTTGTCAGTTGGTCTGACTTTATCGGTATTACCTTAACATCCTCCATGCCTGTACATTCCAGTATCTTCACGGCAAATTCATACCAGCTGCAGTATCCGCTGTTGGTTACATGAAAAACCCCGGAGTGATGATCTTCGATAAGTATTTGAACGGCAGCAGCCAGATCCCAGGTATAGGTCGGTGAACCGATCTGGTCGTCAACCACGTCAATTGTTTTCGATGTTCTGGTCTTTTCCATAATGGCGCTCACAAAGTTTCTGCCTCTTGTACCGTAGAGCCAGGCCGTCCGTATGAGGAGAAAGTCGTATGAAAACGCCTGGAGAAACAATTCCCCTTCGAGCTTGGACTGGCCATAGACATTGATAGGACGGCGCAAATCATCTTCCAGGTACGGTATTCCCTTTCGCCCATCAAAGACATAGTCTGTACTGAAGTGCACGACTTTTATACCTTTGCAGGCGCGGGCAACGTTCTTAACTCCATCGGCGTTCACCGAAAAGCACTTATCTCTGTTTGATTCACAGCCATCTACATCGGTGTAGGCAGCCGCATTGATAACGATCTCCGGCCTCACCTCCGAAATGATATCATGGCAGGCAATAGCCGAGGTAATATCGAAATCGAGGATATCCTTGCCTGTTACATCATGGCCGGCGCCAAGCCTCAGGCAAAGATCACTCCCCAGCATACCCCTATGTCCCAATATCAGAATTCTCAACGGTAATGATCTCCAAAATCAGTATTTTACTTCCATTAAGAATAGCCCATGAGGCGGCGCCGTTAAACCTGCCCGTCTCCTATCTTTTGCTTCCATGAGATCTATAAATTCGGCAGGTGTCAGTTTCCCCTTACCCACATCAACCAGCGTACCCACTATATTTCTTACCATATATCTCAAGAACCCATTGGCCTCTATATAAATTCTCACCATACCGCATCTGGACGCCTTCACATCAACATCCATAACCGTTCTGATACGATTCTTTATCTCCTTATCGGCAGCGCTAAAAGATGAAAAATCATGGGTCCCCATGAGAAGAAGTAACGACTCCTTCATCCTGTCTATATCGAGGAAATTCCGGAGAAACCAGGCGTAATCTTTGTACATCACCGGCCGAATTGGTCTGTTGTATATTTGATATAGATATACCTTACTCCTGGCATCGTGGCGGGCGTGGAAGGTCTCTGCTGCCTCTGCAAGCTGTTTAAGCACCACGTCTTTCGGCAGAAGGCTGTTGATACCCTTGAGAAGTTTCGTTTCTTCGATTTTTGATCCCGTCTTGAAATTGGCTGCCTGATTTACGGCGTGGACACCGGCGTCAGTTCTTCCGGCGCCAATGAGCCTGATCTCCTCACGGGTAATGATGCCGATGGCCTCTTCAAGAACCCGCTGGACGGTCATCATATCATTCTGACGTTGCCATCCATGATAGTTAGCTCCGTTGTACTCCACGATCATCTTCAGGTTGCGTGTCACAACATTTTCATTTTGTGTCATCGCAATGCTCGAGGGCCTCTATCGCCGGGAGCACTCTACCTCCTAACAGTTCGAGGAAGGCCCCGCCCCCCGTGGAAATATAAGTAATCTTATCGGTTTCGCCCGCCTTATGAATCGCCACGTCTGTATCTCCCCCCCCCACAATAGTAAGGGCATACGAATTCGCCACACTGTGAGTCAGCGCCGACGTCCCTCTGCTGAAGGCATCAATTTCAAACATCCCCATCGGACCATTCCAGACGATGGTTTTGGCATTATTTAACGCCTCCGTAAAAAGGGAAATCGTGGCGGGACCAATATCAAGGCCCATCCAGTGGGGATTAATCTCCTGTACAGGCACTATCTTTGTTTCCGCCTGGGCACTCTTATTCTCAGCAATAACACAATCAACGGGCAGATATAATTTTATACTCAGTTCCCTTGCCGTTTCCATCAGTTCCCGGGCCTTGGCCACCAGATCGTCTTCCACAAGGGACTTACCAATCTCATGCCCCTGCGCCTTCAGGAAGGTAAAGGCCATCCCCCCCCCAATAATCATCTTATCAACCTTTTTAACGAGATCAGTCAGGGCTTCAAGTTTACCGGAAACCTTCGAGCCGCCGATAATTGCCACAAAAGGTCTGGCCGGTCTGTCCAGCGCCTTTTTAAAGTAGTCCAGTTCCTTCTTTATCAAGAAACCGGCGCCACAGACCTTCATGAACTTTGTGATGCCGACATTTGACGCATGCCTCCTGTGGGCATTTCCAAAGGCATCGTCAATGTAGACATTTCCGAAACCGGCCAGTTCCCTGGCAAATTCATCAGCATTAGCTTCTTCCTCCGGATGAAACCTCAGGTTCTCCAGGAGAGCAATACACCCCGGTTTCATACCTGCGACCAGTTTCCTTACCCCGTCGCCAATACAATCTCCGGCCATCTGCACCTCTTTGCCCAAGAGCCGGGATAACCTTCTCGCGATGGGAGCAAGGCTAAGCTCAGGCACAATCTTACCCTTGGGTCTTCCAAGATGGGAGGTGATGACGACTTTTGCCCCCTCATCGAGGGCATGATTAAGTGAGGGAAGGACGGCCCTGATCCTCGAATCATCAACGATATTAAAACTACCATTTAGGGAAACTAAGGGAACATTGAAATCAAACCTGAACAGGACCCTCTTTCCCTTGATGTCTATTTCATCTATAAATTTCATCGCTCCTCCTTCTTCAATTGAATATCACGACATGACATCCAGTTCAAGACGAAAACTTAACGCTCCACCTTACATCCCGAATGCTGTTCCTCTGCACTTTCTACCCTTTTTAGTATGGATGCCTTACCAAGGATGGCAAAGACTTTCTCAAGCTCCGGTCCGGACAGTCTGCCGGTTATTGCAGCCCTTATGGGCATAAACAATTTTTTCCCTCCAAAACCGGTCTTTTCGCTCACCGCGGCAACCACATCATGATAGGCATTTCCACCGATCTCTCGCTTCAGAACTTCACTAAGGGCATCTAACACCACTAATGCATCGTTCTCCCGGAGGAGCAGTGCCGCCTCTTCCGAAAGATGATACCTTTCGTCAAAAAACATATTCAGGTAATCTCCGATTTCAGAAAGGGTAACAAGATTACCCCTCACAGCCTCGACAATCTGATAAAGCCTCTCTCCCTCGATAGCGCTGTAATCGTATCCTGCCCTTTCAATAAACGGCGCCAGCCTTTCTGTCAACTTTTGGAGTTCATATTGCCGGATATAGACGCCATTGAGCCACTTCAGTTTGTCCTCATCAAAAATGGCGCCGCCTTTACCCGTCTTTGCGAGGGAAAAGTCTCTGATAATCTCCGGCAGAGAGCAGACCTCGCTCCCCTTTCCCGTGGAACTACCGATCAGGAAGAGATAATTCAACATAGCTTCAGGAAGTATGCCCCTGTTTCTGAACTCCCTGACAGAAACAGGTCCGTGGCGTTTACTCAACTTTGTATGGTCTTTCCCTAAGATCAGGGAATGGTGGGCAAAAAAGGGAGGGGTAAAACCTAGGGCTTTATAGAGAATCAACTGCATAGCCGTATTGGTGAGGTGATCCTCTCCCCTGATGACATGGGTTATTCTCATAAGGTGATCGTCAATGACGACAGCAAAGTTATAGGCGGGAACCCCGTTGGAACGGACGATAATGAAGTCACCGATATCGGCACAATTAAACCTCATCTTCCCCCGGATCAAATCGCCAAACTCCATAAGACCCTCTCCTACCTGGAAACGGAAAGCCGGCTTTTTTCCATCCATTTCCCGCTTCCTTTTCTCCTCCTCCGTCAGGTATCTGCATTTCCCCGTATATCTTGGCGTCATTTTCCGGGAAAGGAGACCGATCCGCTCTGCCTCCAGTTCCTCTACCGTACAGTAACAGGGATAAACATTTCCCCCCGTCATCAGCTTTTTCAAGTAGAAATTATAAATATCGAGCCTCTCCATCTGATGATACGGTCCCACCGGCCCGTCCTTTTCCGGTCCTTCGTCCCAGTCTAAGGAGAGCCACTTCAGGTCTTCCAACTGTTTTTTTTCAAATGCGGGAGATGTCCTTGTCCGGTCTGTATCCTCTATCCGAAGAATGAAGTCACCTCCATAGCGCCTGGCAAAGAGCCAGTTTAAAAGGGCTGTCCTGGCGTTTCCGAGGTGCAACTCTCCTGTTGGCGAGGGTGCAAATCTGACCCTCGGTCTAACCTCCGGCATATGTTCCCTGTTCCTACTCATGTCTTATGACTTACGACTATGGTCACCACGGCAAATGCCGCCAGCCCCTCATTGCGCCCAACAAAACCCATACCTTCATTCGTCGTGGCCTTGATGTTGACACTTGCTACAGGAATGCTTAATGTACCGGCAATATTTATCGCCATTTCGTGGATATACCCTTGCAACTTCGGCCTTTCGAGAACAACTGTCGAGTCCACATTATTTACCGCATAACCCTTTTTTTTTGCTAAAGTCCTGACATGTCTCCCACTTGGGAGAGGAGGCGTACTCATACGTACGCCGCAATGACGAAGGATGAAGTGCA
>MNZP01000202.1 GCA_001873675.1 Syntrophaceae bacterium CG2_30_49_12
GCCATGGAACTGGCGCGCAAGCAGAATGAAAATATAGTGATGGCCGATGCATTAGTGGTCCGTGGCATCCTCTATGCTCTCAATGGAAACCGGGAACGGGCCGCGGTCGACTTTGCCGCCGCGCGCAACTATGGCACGCCTCTCGCGGTTCTCAACCTGTCATTATTGCATGGAGAAAAGCATATCTCCTTAAGACGCGGGAGAGAGATTCGTTCCTTGCAGACGGAGAAAATCAGTGGCATGTCCCCCCGTTCGCCGTTTACCGGGAAAAGGGACGTGAACACTTTCACCCTGGAAGGGGCAGTGAAGGAAGACCCTGTTATCATAATTCAATCATCGCACCATGGCGGATGGGAGGCAATGAGGATTTATGTCGGCAGGAAAAGGACCTCAGTGGTGTCTGCCCTGCGGAGTTATGTAGGGAGCACGGCGCGGGGGATTCGTATCGGCGCCGGCAATGAAGAAATCCGGAAGGCCTACGGCGAACCGTCCCGGATTGTTCCCGCCCGGCAGGGCTTCTACGCCGTTTATAGCGGCAACGGAATTATCTTTTCCTTCGATCCTTCGGCAGCTCAGGGATGGATGCTCTACGACCTGCAATAAATATTTTGGAGAAAGAAACCATTCTGTCCGTCATATATACTAAAGTTCTAACGAGCGGGAGTGAATAAAACGAGTTCAAGGAGGACAGCCATGAAACACACAAGGGGATACTGTTTAATGCTAATCATTGGAATGGCGATGTTGCTGGGAGGCTGCGCAGCTAAGCAGGTCCCTCAGTTCTCGCCCGAAGACAATCCGGAGCATCATTATCTGCGGGGAATGGAGGCGCTGGAATCGGAGAACCTTTCCGATGCCCAGAATAAGTTCGAGCGCGCAGTTTACCGTAACGAGAAATATGCGCTTGGCTATGCCGGCCTGGCCATCGTATCGGCCTACAAGGCGAAGGGCCAAACCGACAACGGCCTCAAAAAGGTAGAGTCCGAGCGTGCCGCCGCATATTTGAAGAAGGCCCGCAAGTATGCAGATACGCCGGAGGAGAGGTGCGGCTGCGATCTTGCCGTCATGCGGGTTGCCGCCATTCTCAAGGAGAAGGGATGGCTCGAGAAGGCCGAGGACGCTTACCATGACGCTATGTCATTGAAGATAAACGAGCAGAAGTTGCTCTATTACCAGGGGAAAGAGGCGGCCCCCTACTTCATGGGCATTGCCTTCCTGGAGGCGCAGGAGTTTCAGAAGGCAAGAGATAGATTCAGCGATGTTCTGAATGCAAAACGTGAAGGCAAATGGCACGAGCCGTCCGACCGGGCCTGGAAAAAGACCGATAAGATAGTGCGGGCCGTGGCGGGGATGACAGTGGGAGAGGTGGCGAAGAAGATTGCCATGAAGGATACCGTTTCCCGTGGCGATATGGCGGCCCTTTTGATTGATGAGTTGAAGATAGACAAACTCATGGCAGGCAGGATACCGGTTCGGTCCGAGATCGAAAAAAGTGTGGCCGAATTCGTCCCGGCCGATATCCGGGAGAACCCCTTCAAAGAGGAAATTATCGTCCTGATGAAATGGAATGTACGGGGAATGGAGCCGAAGTACGACAAGTCCGCCATGGCCTACCTGTTCCAGCCGGCCGACGACGTCCAGCGCGGCGAACTGGCCTTAATCCTTGAGGACGTACTCGTGAAACTGACCGGCGACGAGAAAATTTCCAGCGCCTATTTCAATCACGAAAAGTCTCCCTTTCCCGACGTCAGGCCAACGTCTCCTATCTACAATGCGGTGATGAACATGACCACGCGCGGCATTATGGTTGGAGAATACTCCGGGGAATTCCGGGCGAACCAGCCCGTGGATGGCGCTGAAGCGCTTCTGGCCATACGGGTTCTAAAGCAGCATATCAATATTTACTAACTATACCATTAGAGAAGGAGAGACGTCATGAACACAAAAAAAATGATTGCAACCATCGCCTTTGCAGCCTTTATCACTCTACCGGGCCTGGCTTTCGGCGACAACATCCAGTTAGACGAGACCTTTGCACGAGTTAAAATATGGCTCAGTCAGCAAAACCTCACCATGACAGGCGGACCGGACAACGCCCGCGATGACCTCGCTGCTTTCGGTCAGGGAGAAATCGTTTTTTACGGCGAAGCAGTAGGAAATCCTGAACACCAGACCCTGGCCCAGCGGGAAATGATGGCCAAACGCGCCGCGGTGGTCATGGCCCAGACGGCCCTGGTTGAATATCTGGAGGGTTTTGCCTTGGTCAGCGATTCTCTTGTTGAGAATGCCATGACCAAATACAATGTAATCCGCACCGGGGTGACCGGCTTTGTCAGGGGTACCCAGGTGGTTTATCAGGAGTACAACAGGGAAAAGGATGTCGCCGTCGCCATTATCAAGGTGGGGCTGCACGGTCCAAAAGGCTTCGGCAGTCTCATGTATGAGAAATTGCTGAACGACCCGGACGCTAAGAAGACACTCGACTCCGGCAAGCCCGCCTTCAAGGCGGCGCCGGTTCCGCTGGACACAGTATATGACGGCTTGATCGTTGATGCCGTCGAGCAGAACTTCAAACCGGCCTTTATCAACCGAATATTTACCGCCAAGGGAGAGGTTCTTTACGACCCGGCCAAGATCGGCAAGAAGGTCCTGGTGGAACAGGGGTGCGGCGAGTACGCCAACAGCATTGACAAGGCGAAAGCCGCCCTGGCGACCAGAGGGGTAAAGAACCCTCTCATCGTCAAAGCTGCCGGCAGCGTGAGTCAAGCCGACCTGCAGGTTGCGGACGAAGATGCGCTCACCATATTCTCAGCCAACCTGAAGAGCGGCTTTTTTACCAGTGCCAAAGTGGCGTTTGTCCTGCAATGAGGCAGTCAGGAAAGAATTGGAGATATGAAGGGGAATACGGCAGGTGATCCGTTCCCCCTTCATATCTTTACCGGAGAGATTTACGGAATACCCTTTAAAGGTCGTTTATGAAAAATCAGGACGAGACATCTTTGTCATTACGGTGTATCCATTAACAAAAGGAGGTTTCAAATGGAAGGGCAAGAAAAAAAGAGTTTAATATTGGCATGGGTTCTAAATGTTGCACCTGGATTTGGCCTTATATATGTTGGAAAAAAATGGCTTGGGGTTCTCTTTTTAATCCTTGGAGGTATCTTTTTTGTTTTTTGTTTGACTGGTATAGGTGCCATAGTTGGTTTACCCTTATATCTTTTAACTTCCCTTATTGCATGTATTTCATCTGCAGTGTATGCTTCGAAATATAACAAGTCATTGTTATGAAAAAGCATTGAGTTTAGCACATCCGCTGGTTCAATCTTGCAGATCCACATCCGCTGGTTCAATCTTGCAGATTGAACCACACATTAAATAGGGTGCGTTAGCGTGGCAAAACATACCGAAGAGGTTAATAAATAGGAGGTTAATCAGAATGGGGACGGCATTGTCAAAATATAAAAAAGAAATCTTGCAGGAAATTCATGGCTTGCCATCGGGAAAGCTTAAAGAGGTCCTTAATTTTGTTTACTTTATCAAGACAAAGGAGGCAATAGACCCGACACAGTCCTATTTCTGGACCAAAAAATGGCAGGCAGCGGAAGAAGAAGCCGACAAGGATAAGAAGGCCGGCCGCATTGTCGGTAATGGTTCTGTTAATGACCTTGTGCGAGAGCTTAGGTCATGAAAATCAAAGCCTACCAAAGCTTCAAAAAAAGGTATCGGAAGTTGCCTGTTGACGTTCAGGGTAAGGTTGATAAGCAGATAGGACAGTTGTCCGAAAATTTCCGTCATCCGTCCCTTCATACGAAGAAGATAAAGGGTAAGCATGGTATTTGGGAGGCCAGGGTCGATGATTTTTATCGCCTGACATTTGAAATCATTGACGATACTATTTTTTTACGGGTCGTGGGCAACCACGACGATGTCTTAAAGAATCCTTAAAGATCGCGATGCCCGAAAGGGCACGCTGCAATCATACAGATACAACCCACAATTTTGTATCCGAGTTAAGCAATGTGAAAACGTCATATATACCTGATGGTTTTGGTGTTCTTGCTTGTTGCGCTTTCTTCCCGCATTGCTGGTTCAATCTTGCAGATTGAACCACACCATTAACCGGATGCGCTAAATGCCTTTGATAGACACAACCGGTGGGATTACCTCAAAAGAGATAAAAAAGAACATTATTGAGACAGAACCTCACATCCTCAAATTGTTCGATAAGAGCGGGACGTATCACTTCTGGCAAAAGACGAATATGCCGGAGGTTATAAGGAGCGTGAATTTTTATCTTGCCAAAGCGCGATATGTAGAACAGAACCCGGTACGGAAAAGATACGTTAACAGGGCAGAGGATTGGGTATTTTCATCGGCAAATAAAGAAAGTGCCGTATTGTACCTGGAAAGCATCAATTAATGCGGAAGGTTGTTGATGTTTGGAGGTTGTTAATGGTTGGTTCAATCTGCAAGATTGAACCAGCGTTGGGGGAGGTATTGATATCAAAAGATTTCTCCCTTTGGTCGAAATGACAGATGATGCTTTTTTTGACTTTTGCAATTACCTATAGCGTTAAAAGATTTTAACGCTGGATATCACAAGCCCGTTATTTTCCAGGTTCCTCGCTAAAATGTATGGGTAACCCGGCTTGAAATATGATAGAGATCCGTCATCAAGAGATGAAGGAGGTTAAGACGGATCACTATGAGAGATACGGAACTATTTCAGTTGGCATTGGGTTTGACATCGCCATGGCTTATGGTGTCGTGTGAGTTTGATTTGGATAAACGTCGTCTGGACGTTGAGATTGATTTCCCCCGGGGCAGTTTGTTTGCCTGTCCCAGTTGCGGCAGAGAGGGATGCAGTGCATAC
>MNZP01000111.1:0-4882 GCA_001873675.1 Syntrophaceae bacterium CG2_30_49_12
TTGCAGCGTAAAAGGTTCAGATAGGCAAACAGCAAAGGTGCGTGTCGAGCAAGCAAATCAGATTCTAATGGCAGCAAGTAAGGTCTCAGTAGATTAACAATAGGAGAGACCGGATAGATTTACCTTGTAACAAAATTACCAAAGAACTGATCCATTCCCTAATGGAACGGTTCCTGGAAGAACTACCACCGATTTACAGAATGCGGCTGCTACTTCCGTGGCAAAAGGAAGCTACTTCGTGTTGAAAAACAAACAGATAGATACTTTCTAATGTGTGCGAAAGTTGAGTTATTTAAAATGGAAATTCCTATACTGTCAAGTCACCAGTTCCTTATCAGGGCGGAGATACTTTTTATCTCTTCCAGGTTCTTCAGTTCCCTTTTTATCTGCGCTCTTTTTTCTTCGTTGTGTACACCTGAAGTGAGGGCATCGAATTTGTGGTCCGTCTCTTCCTCGGTCAGGGGATTATGGGAAAAACCTTTGCACGTAGATGTAATTTCATAGTCTTTACCGTTTTTCAGACGGACTTTCAGAGGAGATTTGAATATACCTTCTTCCATAAAGGTTTTATCCAGTTCCCGATCCCTTTCTATCTTCACCTTTTCCGTCAGCTTGAGCATCCCTGGATCTGTCAATCTTTTATCGGAGAGTTGCTCCCGGGGGTCGAGAAGGTGACCATCGGCCAACACCGTGGCTAAAACAAAGGGAAGGCTCCACTGGGCAATGGTTAGATTTTTAGGTTTGACCTTTACCTCCCTGGGAACTCCTAAGAAGAGGGCAAAATGGGGAACGCAGGCCGTTATTTCCTCTACGTCTTCTGCGGCGAATCCATATTCCTTCATGAGCTTGACGATGCCATCCAGGTACCCCTGGTTGTAGTGACAGCACCCGTAATACTTAAAGGCCATTTCCTTGATATTCCAAACATCCCCCAGCCCCTCGACAAGGCTGTCCCTGTACATCATATTGCCCGCCAGGGCGGAGATTACCCCGTACCTTCCCTTATCATCCCAGTGTCCCTCAAAGACGGCATGGGGGCCCACAAATCCCCTTTTGGCCATGAGGGCATTCAATATCCCGTTGAGGGCCGCCCTTCCCGAGTTCCACCTGTATGTCCAGTTTCCATCGAGGAGGTATTCAATGGTAGCCGCTCCCATTGATCCCCCTGCCAGACCGAAGGCATTGGCCATTTCCTCTTCTTTCAGATTGAGGAGTTTACCGGCGCCGGCAACGGCGCCAAAGGGCGGGAAGATGGAATTCGCCTCAAACCCCCTGACGGCGGTGAAGCTTTCCGGTCTTCTATTCATGGCGGCGGCGACCCTTGTTATCACCTCATACCCCCCGACGACAGAGGTAATGAGGTCGGCTCCCGTAACATCCTCCCTCTCACCCACGGCCAAGGCCGAGGCTATCACCGAACAGCTTGGGTGCAACTCGACTTTCGGATATGTATCGCTCAGGTCATAACTCAAAGCCATCACTGCATTTACCATGGCGGCATGGGCACAGGGCAGCAGATCCCTGTGTACCAGGATAGTAGATTCTTCCCTACCACCGGTTTCCCTCACTATATCAAGAAGGGCTTTACTCCAGGGGGAGTCAGCGCCATAGATGGTTATACATACCCAATCGTAGATACAGGCTTTAGCCTTTTCCACAACATCAGCGGGGATATCCTCGTATTTCAGATGAACAAGCCACTCGGCCAATTTTTCAGCATAGTACATTTCTAAATCCTCCCATTTTTAACTACAGTAGTCAGGTGGTTAGCTAATTTCTCGACATCTCAAAGACAAAGTCCACTATCTCAGACGGGGCAGGCTTATCAAGTCCGGCATGACGAGAAGGGGACTTGGACCTGCTTAAATGATGTTTCATGGTATGTAAAAAATAATTTGTTGTCGCCATGGTGCACCTCCTTCTCCTGTCTATTAAAACACACACAATGAGGTATGACAATAATTATTCACAAGAGCCTCGGAACTTGGATCACTTAAAGAGTCAGTTGAGCTCCAGGAGGGTCTCTCTGTCGGGGCGGTCTGGCCACCTTATGGAGTTTGGCGGTTGTATCCATCTCCTGAAACATATCGAGATTATTATTGCTGGCACAACCATCCGTTCCCAGTCCTACGACAATATTGTTCCTGGAAGAAAGCTTTAATTTATGTTTCTGACATGATATGTAATAGGTTAATCATCGATCGATCCATCCCGCAAAATATGATCTCCAACATCCGGCATCTGCTGGGGGAAGAATGAACAAAAAAGAGCTCGTAGAACGAATCCGCTTACCAGAGTGGAGCGATATCGAATTCAAGGAGGCGCGCACGTCGCTTCCCAAAAACATTTGGCAAACGGTGAGTGCATTTTCCAATACCGACGGCGGCTATATAATCCTGGGGATTAAGGAAACGGCAAAGGATCGGTATGAGGCGGCGGGCGTGGAATCGGTCGATAAAATCCAGAATGATTTCGTGACCACCCTGCGGGGCGAGAAATTCAATATCCAGCTTTCATCCCGAGGCGACCTGATCGATATGGGTGGAAAGCTTATCCTTGTTTTCAAGATATCCCCCATGCCTCGTCAGGCAAAACCCGTATATTTCAACAATGATATCCGAAACACCTATATCCGCATGGGCAGCACCGACCAGCGCTGTGGAAAGGGAGAAATCGAGCGGATGCTGCGGGAGGCTTCCGAACAGACGTCCGATTCCCTGATTCTCAATGAATATGACGCATCCCACGTGGATAGCGATACGGTCACCGGCTACCGCCGATATCTGGAAGTCGCTGAGAAGTCTCATCATTTCTTGGAGTTCAATGACACTGTGTTTCTGACCAAGATAGGCGCTTTAAAGGATAATCGTCTGACGGTAGCCGGGCTGTTGCTGTTCGGAAAGGAAGAAAGCATCTTCAGCCGTTTCCCCGCCTTCGAGCTGTCCATCTACCGTATGCCGGAAAATCCCGATTCTGAAACCCGCTGGTTGGACCGTAAAATCTATAATCGGAATATTATTCAGACTTATATCGATGGCCTGGCGTATTTAAAGCAGTTTATTCCGATACCGTTTATGATGGCCAGCGACGGCATCACTCGCGTGGAGATGGTTCCTTCCTACATTACCATCCGCGAGGCTTTGGCGAACCTCCTGATGCATCGCGATTATTTCGATACGGGCATTCCTGCAGTCCGTATTTATCAGGACAGAATCGTATTCCGTAATCCAGGCGCTTCCTTGCTCTCCATAAATGAGATGATTTACGAAGCAGAAACCATCCCAAGAAATCCTGTGATTGCCCGGGCCTTTCGCCTGATTGGATGGGCCGAAACGGCAGGAAGTGGCATGCTGAAAATGCAGAAGAACTGGCAGGAAGCGGGATTTCCCGCTCCGGTGATTCGCAATAACCAACCCCGATACTGGTTCACGCTGGAGTTGGAGATGAAAAAACCTGCCGTTGCGGGAGACGTGCTGAGAGATAAAGTCGGTGATAAAGTCGGTGATAAAGTCGGTGATAAAGTCGGCGATCGCTTGACTGAAAATCAGGTAAGTATTTTGAATTTATTAAAGAACAATCCTCAAATATCGGCAAAACAACTGGCATCGCAGGTCGGTATTTCACAGAGAAAAATCGAAGAGAATCTGGCAAAACTGAAGAACAAGGGTGTCATCGATCGAATTGGCCCAGCCAAGGGTGGCCGGTGGGTGGTAAAGGTGAACAAATGATATTTCCCCTACCGCGAGCTGGTCAGCGAAAATGTCCAGAAACGATAAAGCGCATCAGATACTGTCATGCCCAGCTTGGCGTCGCCGATGATCGACTCAGTAAAATGAAATGCCAGCTCGGTTCTGCAAAGTCACTGATCCCCTGGATACCCGGCCAGGCGGCAAAAGGCAGCGTCAATAAATAGAGGGGGTTGATTGTCAATGGATCCATCCCGCGATCATAGGATCTCGGTCCACGAAGATCAGGCGTTCTTACGCGAGGCGGTGCTTTTCACCGCAGGCCAGACAGGATTAAATGCCACCCTCATCAAAAAACTGAAGGTTTCGGGAAAGCCCCTTATCGATCTGTCTTCGGCGCGGAAAGAAAAACTCAAGACCCAGATCAACACGGAACTGCTATGGAAGATGATATTTGATGTCCAATAGCAGAGCCATCATGGTCCGATAAAATTTGTTACCCGGCTGTGTTTCACCATAAAGGCACAACCAATAACAATTCTGTAAAATTGCTTCGTATAGGCACCTATGGAAAACAGTGGGCTGATATATCTAAAAGAAGTTGCTAAATACTTCATGGACTTCCTGGAGACTGACTTTCATAAAAGAAAGAATCCTAGGCGGACCGTCAAGCAGAGAAATGAAGATAATCTGCTCGTCGGCATCAGGCTTGATAAATACCCTATCTTCAACGACGCAATATGGAAAACTATCAAGGATTCCTTTGGCGGTAGAGCCCTGCGGCAGATCCCGAAAGGTACTTATAAGTCCACCATCTCTGCCAACCTGATCGACCTCATCAAATACAAGATGAAAAACGTCGGTGCCGACAAAACCGATGCACTTGCCGAGAAAATTGCAGACATTGTCGAAAACTATTCCCTGTCTTACAAGGACGAGTTCGATAAGGCTCTGACAACTGCATTAGATGACGCAGCAAAAACCATTCGGACTCTACTGGTTTCTCCATTCATCGGTAGCATCTTGAAGTCGCTTGAAAGCGCTGGCATCGGTGACGAGAACAGCATCTACCTCATGGAGGAGGAACTCACCTCGATTCTCGTCAGTGGGATTGAAAGCAAAGTTTCGGACATCACCAAGCGGCTGATTGCAGGAGAAACTCGCGGAATTACAGATGAGTTTAAGAGCATTCTTGA
>MNZP01000111.1:4892-5603 GCA_001873675.1 Syntrophaceae bacterium CG2_30_49_12
AAATCAAGACCACTTTGCTGTCTTTTTTCGAGAGCTACCAAGTCACCGACCTTTTCAATGAGGTATTCGAGATTTCCAGAAACAAGAACATCCTTGAAACACAGGAGCTATATCTTTATTTCTGCGATATCACCTTCAACGGCGTTAAGTATCCCATATTCTATATCCCACTTGACTTCCAAAGGCAGAGTGACAGCTTTACAGTTGAGTTCGATGCACATGCCTACGTCAATAAAAAAGCCATTGAATTCATAGTTCAGGAATACCGCAATAAGACTGGCAAGATTGGCGACCTCAAAACGGTCAAGGAAAGGATAATCTATCTTGCTAACCACGTGGATGACTTCAATATACTTATGGCGGAAATCCTCTCGGAAATCGTTGGTTTCTTTGAGCTCGATACAAACATCAATCTTGCCGACAGCTCATCACAAACAGCGAAGAGCCTACATGCAAGGATTTCGAACGCTTGTTATCTTTCACTATTTGACAAGTCGGATGAAGCGGTAGTCAATGATTATGAAGAAATATTACGCCTTCTCAGTGAGGAGGATAGTGAACTGGCAAAGGCTTTCCATAAAATTATTGAGGACTTCATCCAAAAGGACCCGGACTCATACATTTCACATGTCGAGGAAGAATGGGATGGGCTTGATACTGGCGGGAAACTTGTTTTCGAGGCACCTATTCCCCTCAACGAAGAACAGCGTC
>MNZP01000108.1:0-4596 GCA_001873675.1 Syntrophaceae bacterium CG2_30_49_12
AAAGTGCCTAAAGTTATTTAAAAAGGAAATTCCTATACTATACTATTAAATTATGGTGCACTGCTACTTATCTATGTACCCTGCCCCCGATCCCCTGTCTTTTGCTATCAGCCTTTCCTGAACGACCTGTCTCATCAAATCCCTTGGGGGTTCCTGTCCCGTCCATAGCTTAAGTTGTTCCGCCCCCTGATGAACAAACATATCAAGACCGGAGAGGGTGATACAACCTGAATCTTCGGCATCACGCAAAAGCTTTGTCTTGACGGGATTATAGATGACATCCATGACCCACCGATAACTGGTAAGGAGCTCAGGCGGGATGGGTGACATGCCGGTATCCGGCGCCATCCCAACGGATGTCGTATTGATCAAGACCTCCGCCGCGATCTTTCCTCTTTCTTCCAGGGGATAGAAGGGACATCCCCATTCCTTCGCCAGTTGTTCACCCTTCTCTCTTGTCCTGTTTACGATAACGGGCCTGCCTCCTCCTCTCAGGATGCCGAATAACGCGGCCCTTGCCGTACCTCCCGCCCCTAAGACGACAAAGGTCTTTCCCTTAATTTCCATCGCTTTCCCGAGGGTAATGATGATGCCTTGCCAGTCGGTATTGTGGCCTGTCAGTCTGCCTCCCTCGTTGACAATGGTATTTACCGCCCCGATCTCCAACGCCTCGTCATCTATCTCATCAAGATATTCCATGACCGCTGTTTTGAAGGGGATGGTGACGCTTACCCCCCGGATATCCAATCCCCTGATCCCCCGCACGGCATCCTCTATGCTTTCCACACGGAAAGGAATATACCGGCCATGGATATTCATCTTTCCGAGGGCTGCATTGTGCATCACCGGGGAGAGGCTATGGGCAACAGGGTTGCCAAAGAGGGCAAATATCTCCAGTTGAGGTTCAATCATGTCTCCACCTTTAGTATCCTGAAGATTTCCCTCATCTCTCCTATGGTGAGCTGCCCGGCTGCCGATTCAGACCCTTCCCTTGAGGAGGCGAAGGTAAGAAGGGAACCGAGGATAGGCGCCATGATTCTGCTTATTCTCCCCTGATCCCCCATGCAAAAGGCAATGATCTCCCGCTTCTTTCTCCGGGCATAGGGAATAAGGCTGAGAAGACGAAGATTGTCCTCCGGGGTCCCGGCAAAGGTGACGATCTTAACGATACCAGCGCCTGCATTTACAGATTCGTGGAATATCTCTCTTAACCTTTTCGCAGACGGGGTTTTGCTGAAATCGTGATGGGATACGATTAACTGCGTTCGGTTATCATGATCCCCGATCATTGACAGAAGTTCCCTCCTTAGGCTCTCACCGGTATCCAGTTCCACATCTACGTAGTCAGCGCCAAGGCTTACCGCTTCTTTCAGGACGGCAATCCTCCGCCTTTCTTCACCCGCGTTCAGTTCCTCTATCGGCCCTCCGGCATCTGTACCGCTGTAAGGGGATAACCGAGTCTCCCCCTCATTTTTCCTTCTATTGGTAACGATAATCTTTACGGAACGGGACAATGACCTGGCCATGTTAATCAATTCCCCAAGGTTCCCGCCATGGATCAAATCCATCCTCAGTTCAAGAACGTCAGCCAGGGAACTGCTTTTTTCTATCTCCTGTAAAGCCTCCAGCCGGCTCCCGGCGACAATGGGGATACAGATCATAATGCCCCTTCTCCCCGCGGATAGGAACCCACTATCTTGAGGAATGTTGTTTTCTTCTTCAGGTCTTCCAGACATTTCCTGAGTTTTTCATCATCTTCATGTCCGGCCACATCAACAAAGAAGAGATATTCCCATATTTTTTCCTTTGTGGGGTATGACTCAATCTTTACCAGGTTGAGCTGTCGTGCGGCGAAAGGTTCCAGGGCATGGTATAGGGATCCAGGTGTGTGGGGTGTCCCGAAGAGGATTGTCGTCTTATCCGCCCCTGTCATCCTGCTTTCACCTTCACCAATGACCAGGAAACGGGTCGTATTCGCTGGATTATCCTCTATTCCTTCTGAAAGTATATGCAACCCGTACCTGACAACCGCCAGGCGGCTCGCAATGGCGGCGCCGGCGCCGTCTTTCAGTATCTTTTTGGCCGCCGCCGCGGTGCTCTCCACTCCGATGAGACCACAGTGGGGAAGATTGACGCGCAGCCAACCCTGGCATTGCGCCAGGGCATGGGGATGGGAATAGACGCTGGCAATAGCATCCATCTTATCCGTGATAGAGAGAAGGCAGTAGCTGATCCGGAGAAAAATCTCGGCGCGTATCCTCAAGGGGGTCGCAATCAGCCGGTCGAGGGTGAGATTCACAGAACCCTCAAGAGAATTTTCCATCGGTACCACCCCCCACTGGACCTTTCCCCTTTCCACCTCATCAAAGACCCGAAAAATCGTTGCCTGCGGGGAAAAACGGGTGCTCGTGCCGAAATGTGATTGGGCGGCCAGATGGCTGAAGGACGCCTCAGGTCCCAGGTAGGCTACCGTAATAGGTTTCTGCAGTGACCGGGAAGCGGAGACAATCTCTCTGAAAATGGCCTTTAATGATGCCGCCGGCATAGACCCTTCGTTTGCCTTCTTCAGATTTTCGTAAACCCTCGCTTCCTGGGCGGGATCGTAAATATCCATCCTTTTTTCTTCTTTAATCCTGCCGATCTGCGCGGATATTTCGGCCCTCCTGTTCAGGAGACCAACGATTTCAACGTCTATCTTTTTTAGATCCTCCCGGAGACGTTCGAGACCTTCCAGCGATGTTAGCGTCATTTTCTCAGTTCCTCAATTACCTCTCTAAGGGTTGATTCCGTTACCTGAGCAGTGACAAAGGGCATCCCTATCTTCTTCAATAAAACAAAATTAATCATCGTGCCGGATTTCTTCTTGTCCCATTTTAGCCTTGCCAGCACTCCCTCTGTCCTGATGAATTCAGGAATGTAGCCGGGAAGGCCGACAGCCTCTATCAAACGCTCAATCCTTGCCCTGTCGGAGGAGGGAAAATCATACAATCTCTCCGAGATCCTCGCCGCGGCAATCATGCCTGCCGATATGGCGCTCCCGTGGGGAATCTTGTATTCCGACCCTGACTCCACGGCATGACCGATCGTATGGCCAAAATTGAGGATGTGACGAAGCCCCTGATCTTTCTCATCAATCTCCACGATTTTCTTTTTTGTCCGGCAGGAGGTGGTAACGATACGTTCAAGGAAAGCCTCATCCCGTTTCTTTATAGCCTCTACCCCTTCTTCGAGGAGACAAAAGAAATCAGGATCATCAATAATCCCGTATTTAATGATCTCCGCCATGCCATTGTTGAATTCACTTGCAGGAAGGGTATTCAGGAATTTAAGATCAACAAAAACCCCTCTCGGCTGGTAAAATGTCCCCAGGAGGTTCTTCCCTTCGGGGAGGTCAACGGCCGTCTTTCCCCCAATGCTGCTGTCCACCTGTGCGAGGAGGCTGGTGGGAACCTGAATGTAAGGGATGGATCTCATGAACACAGAGGCGATAAAACCGGTCATGTCACCTACCACGCCGCCTCCCAGGGCAAGGAGGGCCGACTTTCTGTCCACACCGAGGTTCAACAACCTCCCGACTATGGTAAGGGCCGTGGTGATGTTCTTTGAGGCTTCCCCGGCGGGGAATTCGATTATCTCCGCCTTTGCCTTTTCGCCCCCCGCTTTCCTCAACTCTTTCAGAAAGAGCTCCCCATACAGGACAGAGACATTGGAATCCGTAACAACAACATAACGGTCGGCTATACGATTCTCCGCAATGATCGTCCCGATTTTTCCTATGATATCGTGTCCGATAGATATCTCGTAGGAGGACGATAATTTTTTGTTGAGATTGACTTTTATCCTTTTTACCTGTGAACTCATTCTGGCTTTCCCCGTCTATTTTTTCTCGTCTTCCTCCAGGAAGAATTCCCACTTGCAACTTACATCTTCGGGAGATTTTCGGGGAGGACCGTCCAGAAACCTCACCTTTACCCTCGGGTCCATACTCTCGGCATATTTCTGAAAAACAACCTTTCCCACCGGTTCACAGGTAAATTCGTCTCTCCCCGCCCTTTCCATGGCCTCTAAAGAAGGGCATTTATAGAGGGCAAAGACCCCTCTTTTTTCTGATACCTCCTCGATCCTGTGCTCCATACAGGGGACAAAGGCTGATTGTTTCAAGGTCTCGATGATGCCCGGAATGCCGTCAGCCCTTATTCCCAGGGCTTTTCTCAGCATTTTGGCCTCATAGGGAAAGTATCCCTCCCAGGCATCTATATCAGCATCGAGGGCCGCCTGATAACCGAATCTATCCTCCACCGCGAGAAACCAGAAACCATCCAGCGCCAGAAAGAGCCTGGAATATACCTTTACCAGCCTTATCAATTCCTCTTTAGACAGCGTTGTGAGATCAATCTCGTTCATCGTGCCAACCTCCATGCGGGTTATATAAAAACGATCCCGGAGGGCCACGCTCTGTCGTGGCCGAAAACAAAAAGATATGTAACTACTCAGGTTGTCAGGTTCACGGTTCATGGTTCACGGCTGATTGGCTTGCGTTCTTCATATTTCTCGAGATAGCCAGCAATAGGAATCCACGTCTAACCTTGAACCGTG